>CAURDG010000013.1:0-16027 GCA_963523555.1 uncultured Cardiobacterium sp. | reverse complement strand
TCGCTGATTCGCTGATTCGCTGATTCGCTGATTCGCTGATTCGCTGATTCGCTGTAGCATTTTAGGCTCCATTCATTAAAATGTCAAGTATAACCCATTGTTTTATAAGAAATAAAGAAAAATAGGTGCCTGTAACCCATTGAACAATAAAAACAGCAGTTGCCACCAATTCCCGCCTCTTTTTTAAAAAATACCGGAGTTGAAGTCGTGCTGTGAATAACCTGCACCGACAGCCCGTGACGGAGTCGAACCTTGTGATTGGCGACAGGGAATTGGAGATCCTGCTGGCAGATAAGGCGTTTGATGCAGACTGGCTGGTAAGGATTTGACAGAACGCGGCAGTAAAGTGCTTATCCCGCCGCGCAGGCACCGTAAGGCACCACGCGAGTATGACAAGGAAGTGGTGGCACCTGGTTGGAAATTTCTTCTGTCAATTGAAAGCCTTCAAGAAGACCGCCCTGCGGGTGGAAAAGGCGAATTCATCCAATAGTAAAAACTCGAAAGAATGGTATCCGTAGCAGGAATGATCGGTGCACCATCAAAAAAGCCGCCAAGCGGCGTAAATACTGGGATCGTCTGGATTATGGTTGAAACGCTTATGAACAGTAACACTGAGAAAAAACAGTAGGCTAAGGCCTGACCTAAACTAGCCCAGTATTTTCACCGCTTGGCGTTTTTTATAGTGCAACGATCAGTCTTAGTTACTGATATCATTTTTCTGGGTTTTGACTATATTCCTCAGCCTGCACTTTTCCCTTATCCTTATTGTTTTTATGTGTTTTTACTATATCTTCGAGCGCTGCAAGGATTTTTTTACGGATATAGGTTGGATAGGCCATGATTTTGATAGTTACTGTTTTTTTGCTATTTTACTATCCAGTCTGGATTGCCAGGTTCACTGTCCAAGTGCCGGCGTTCATCCTGCATAAAAAAACGGGCGCCTTGCGCCCGTTTCCCGTTGTCAGCTTAATGCCTGCTTATTTGCCTGTTTTGCCGGGTTTGGTGACGGGGGCAGCTTTTTTTGCCCCGCTTTGTTCCGGTTCAGTATGCGTAGCCGCGTGTACATCCGGCAGTGGCTGGATGCGCCAGATGTCGCGGGCATAGTCCTCAATGGAGCGGTCGGAGGAGAAGTAGCCCATGTTGGCAATGTTGGCGATCGCCGATTTGACCCATTTGTCCTGGTTGCGGTAGCGGCGGTCAATATGGGCCTGCGCTTCGATGTAGCTGCGGAAGTCGGCCAGCACTTGGTAGTAGTCGCTGAAAACGTGCAGGTTTTCGTGATAACGGCTCGGTTCTTCCGGCGAGAAGGCGCCGGAGGTGATTTGCATCACGGTCTCGTGCAGTTCTTTGTCGCTTTCGAGGTAGAGCAGCGGGGAGTAACCGCGCTGGCGCAGGGCCTCGACCTGTTCGACGGTGTTGCCGAAGATGAAGATGTTGTCTTCGCCAACGGCGTTCAGGATTTCCACATTAGCGCCGTCCAGCGTGCCCACGGTCAGTGCGCCGTTCAGCGCAAATTTCATGTTGCTGGTGCCGGAGGCTTCAGTGCCCGCCAGTGAGATCTGCTCGGAAACATCGGCGGCGGGGATGATGATCTGCGCCAGGCTGACGCCGTAGTTGGGGATGAAGACGACTTTGATCAGGTCATGGATGCGGCCATCGTTATTGATAACGTTCGCCACGTCGTTGATGAGGTGGATGATTTTTTTCGCCGCGTAATAGGCGCTTGCTGCTTTACCAGCAAAGATGAAGACGCGCGGCACCCATTCGCCATGCGGGTTTTTCAGGATCTGGTTGTAGCGGCTGACGATGTGCAGCACGTTCAGGAGTTGCCGCTTGTATTCGTGGATGCGCTTGATTTGTACGTCAAAGAGGGCTTCGGGGTTCACTTTGATGCCGAGTTCGTCTTTGATGTATTCAGCGAGGCGGCGTTTGTTTTCGAGTTTGACAGCACGGATTTCGGCGCGGAAGGCGGCATCTTCTCTAAGCGGGTTGAGTTTTGCCAGCTGTTCAAGGTCGCGGCGCCAGTCTTTACCGATGTGGCGGTCGAGCACTTGCGCAAGGGCGGGGTTGGCAAGCGCAATCCAGCGGCGCGGGGTGACGCCGTTCGTAACGTTGGTGAAGCGTTCCGGCCAGAGGCGGGCAAAGTCGGCAAAGAGGGATTTGACCATGAGGTCGGAGTGGATTTTGGCGACGCCGTTTACTTTGTGCGAGCCGATAACGGCCAGCCAGGCCATGCGCACGCGGCGACCGCCTTCTTCGTCGATGATGGAGACACGGCGGATGAAGTCATCATCCATGCCCTGTTCGCGCAGTTTGCTCAGGAAGTGTTCGTTGATTTCGAAGATGAGTTGCAGGTGGCGCGGCAGGATGCGGCCGATCATTTCTACCGGCCAGCTTTCCAGCGCTTCGCTCATCAGGGTGTGGTTAGTGTAGGAGAAGATTTTCTGACAGGCTGCCCAAGCGTCGTCCCATTTGACGGCGTATTCGTCGATCAGGATACGCATCAGCTCGGGGATAGCGAGCACGGGGTGGGTGTCGTTCAAGTGGATGGCAATGGTCTCGGTGAGGTTGGTCAGGTCGTCGTTTTCTTTGAGGTGACGGCGCACGATGTCCTGCACCGAGGCGGAGACGAGGAAGTATTCCTGGCGCAGGCGCAATTCGCGGCCGACGGAGGTAGAGTCGTCCGGGTAGAGGACGCGTGAGACGTTTTCCGAGGTGTTTTGTTTTTCGATGGCGGCGAAATAGTCGCCTTTGTTGAAGTCACCGAGGTTGAAGACGTCGCCCGCGTGTGCCCACCACAGGCGCAGGGTGTCGGAGACGTCGGTGTCGAAGCCGGGGATGATCTGGTCATAGGCCAGCGCGGTGATTTGTTCGCTGTTGTTCCAGATGCACTGTTCGCCCTGGTAGTGGACGTTGCCACCGAAGCGGATGGTGTAGCGCTTGCTGGGGCGGCGGAATTGCCAGGCGATGTCCTGCTCGGTCCAGGTATCGGGCTGCTCGACCTGTTTGCCGTTTTCGATGACCTGGCGGAACATGCCGTATTCGTAACGGATGCCGTAACCGATGGCGGGGATGCGCAGGGTGGCGAGGCTGTCCATGAAACAGGCAGCGAGGCGACCGAGGCCACCGTTACCAAGACCGGGATCGCCTTCTTCGGCGACAATTTCATTGATGTCCTGCCCCAGTTCAGCGAGCGCTTCGCGCATGGCGTCATAAACGTTTTCGGCGATGAGCGCGTTCGACAGGGCACGCCCCATCAGGAATTCCATGGAGAGGTAATAGACGCGGCGCAGGTGTTCGCGGCGCAGGTGCAGGGTGGTTTGCAGCCAGCGTTCGGCAGCAAGATCGCGCACGGCAAGCAGGGCAGCGTTCAGCCAGTTGGTTTTGGTCGCTTCCGACGGCGGGCAGCCGAGGCCGAAGATGAGTTTGTAGACGAGCGCTTCTTTCAGGCTTTGGACGTCACTGCCTGGTGCAATATAGGGATATTTTTGCTGTTCGTTTAGGGTCATGGTGGGGTTCTCATGGATAGTGGATTTTTCGGGGTGGCATGATACGCCTGCCGGCGATTTTTTTGTACTGTGTAAATTGTGGATTTTGTTTGGTTTTTTGTGAATCTGCGGTACAAAAAAGCCCGTTTGGCAACGGGCTGTCAGGGGGGTCAGAAATAACGCAGCCACAGGTAAATGTGCGACAGCAGGATGGTGAACAGCATCAGCGGGAAGGCGTATTTGGCGAACTGCACCATGCCGATGGGCTGTTTGGCGCGCTCGGCAAAGGCGGCGACGGTGAGGTTGGCGCTCGCGCCGATGAGGGTGCCGTTGCCGCCGAGACAGGCGCCCAAGGCCAGCGCCCACCACACTGGTTCGAAAGTGAGCGGATCAATGCCGGCCCCCGCCGATTGCAGGAGCGGGATCATGGTGGCGACGAAGGGGATATTGTCCAGCACGGAGGAAAGGATGGCCGAGACCCACAGCACTGCATAGGCCATTTTCGGCACGTCGCCGTTGGTGGCGGCGATGAGTTTGTGCCCAAGCACGTCAAGCAGGCCGCTCTGTTCGACGGCGCCGACGATGATGAACAGCCCCATGAAGAAGAAGATGGTGATCCACTCCACTTCGGCGAAGGCGTGATGGACGTTTTCCGTTTGCTTTTCCGCCGGCTGCTTGCCGTAAGCGAGCAGCATCAGGAGAGCAGCACCGGAAAGCGCGACCGTGCCGGGTTCGACGCCGAGCGGGTGGCCGACGAAGAAACCGAGGAGGACAAGGGCGAAGACGCCGATACATTTTTTCAGCAGTCGTGGGTTGGTAATCGCCTCTTTTTCATTGAAACGCATGATGGCGGCACGGGCGCGCAAGGTGGTTTTCAGGTCGCGGCGGTGCAGCAGCCACAGCATGGCGGCGACGGTCAGCATGATGATGAGGGCGATCGGCGTCATGTGATAGATAAATTCACCGAAGCTGAGGTCGTTTTTCGAGCCGATGATGATGTTCGGTGGATCGCCGATGAGGGTTGCCGTGCCGCCGATGTTGGAGGCAAAAATGGTGGCGAAGAGGTAGGGGAAAGCACGGACTTTGAGCTGCTCGGTGATGAGCAGCGTCACCGGCGTGATGAGCAGCACCGTCGTCACGTTATCCAGCAGGGCGGAAAAAAGCGCAGTGATGCCGGCGAGCATCAGCATGATGCCGACCGGATCGGCACGCACCCACTTTGCCGAACGGATGGCGACGTACTGGAACACACCGGTTTTCGCGGTGATGTTGACCAGCATCATCATGCCGGTGAGCAGCCATAGCGTGTTGAAATCGACCTTTTCCAGCGCCTGGTGCTGGTTGAGCAGACCGCAGTAAATCATCAGCATCGCACCGAGCAGTGCCGTGACCGCGCGGTTGAGCTTCTCCATGATGAGGACGATATAGACGATGACCAGAATGATGCCCGACAACCACATCGGATCGAGGCCGAAGATTGCATGAGATACCTGCATAACTCCCCCTATGCGGCCCTGATAATGCTATCGAGAATGCTGCTGATGCTGACCAGGCCGAGATAGTAGCGGCTGTTCTTGGCCAGCACCACGCCGTGACTGCGGCGGCTGCGATAGAGGAGGTACAGCGCCTCCATCAGGCTGGTATCGGGGGTGCACTGCGGCACTTCATCGCGAATCAGGTAATCGGTAATCGGATCTTCATAATGCTCGCGCAGGCGCTGACGCAGTTCGCTAACCGTGGTCTTCATGAAATTCAGCTCCGGTGGATTCATCTCGCGGCCGAGATTGGCGGTGAGGCTACGCGGCAGCAGCAGTTCCACCAGCGATCTGCTATTGAAGATGCCGATAAACTCGCCGGCATCATCCACCACCGGGAAAAAGCGCTCATTACGGTGATGGATGGCGGCAAACGCGCCAGAAATGGTCATTGCGGGATGCAGTGTCGGGCGGTTTGGCACGATGACATCGCGACAGGTGTAGTTCATAAGAGCCTCCTTAGAAGTGGAAAGGACAATAATTGTAACGTGAAAAACCACAGAAAAATGCGTCAATCCACAAATAGAGTGCCTACAGCTATGCAGCAGATCCTTAAGTCATCTCAGCTGACGGCAGATTGCCTGCTTGGCGGGTCCAGTAATGACGCCGCTTGGCGGCCATCCGCGAGGCCCGTATTTATCCCGCTTGGCGGCCATCCGCGAGGCCCGTATTTATCCCGCTTGGCGGGCGTCCGCGAGGCCAGTGTTTGTCCCGCTTGGTGGCCATCCGCGAGCCAGTATTTGTCCCGCTTGGCGGGCCCAGTGTTTATGCCGCTTGGCGAGCCCAGTAATGACGCCGCTTGGCGGGCAATCTTCCATGTGATGCGTGTCCTGAGCGTCATTAGGAAGTTGCCGAGCAGCGTTTCCCGCCGCCGTATATCGCCCGGCGCGAGGGAAATCAGCACATATCTGAAGAAGTTCACTGCGCAGCGTTACTGCTCGACATGAAAACGCAATTCGCTTTTGTCGCCCTGCGCTTCTTCCAGCGTTACCTGCTCGACGTAGGCGCCGCCACGGATATCAATACGGGTGAAAACCTGCCGCATCAACGCGGCTTTTGGCAGCAGTTGCAGCGTCCATGCCGCCGTTTCACCACCGGCGGTGATGCTGAAATATTCATTCAGCGTGGCCTCATCGGCGCTGAAGAAAGCGAGAAAGAGGCGGGTTTGGGCATCATCTGCGGCGGCTGCATCTGTGTGCTGCCAACCGCCATCCTGCCACTGGCTGACCCCATCGGCGGTGATGCGCAGACTGCTGGCAAAGGGTTTTTCCAGATTCCAATAGAGTGTGCCCTGTTGCAGGGCGAAGCGGCCACTGGCGATGAGCGGGCGGTTCATGCTGCGCAGATAGCGGGTCTGGGTGAAAGTACCCGCCGGTTCCGGCTGACGGCGCAGTTGCGCGGTAATGTCGGCGAGGCTGATCGTGGCTTGGGCGGGCAGGGCAGCGCAGGCGCACAGCGCTGCCAGCAGGCGGATGAAGCGGGAGCGGGTCATGTGTGTTTCTCCTTTTATTAATAGTTTCGATGGTAGCGGCATTATGCACACTTTGACGGCGGTTTTCGGTTAACCCTGTATGGCTTTCTGCCCGGTCTGCAGCAACCATGCGCAGATATAACGGCGTTTGACGCGTTGCCATTAGTGCTTGGCACGGAGAATGCTTTATATGGCGGTCAGTTCATCTACCGGACATCAGCAGCCTTATCACATGATTTTTTAGGATTATGATAAGCAAAAATTTCAAACATTCATTTTAAAAACAGTTGGTTATAATTAATTGACCTTCACGGGGACGCAAGGAACAACGCGTCCCCCTTTCTTTTGTTTACAACAGGAATTTGCATGAACCATATCTACAAAACGACCTACAACCGCGCTCTCGGCACCTGGGTCGCCGTGCCGGAAACCGCATGTATCCACGGCAAATCATCCACTCGCGCGGGCAAACCGCGCTTTATCCGTAATGCATTGGCTGCGGCGCTGTTCTTTGTTGCCGCGCCGGGTCTGGCAGCGCCGGTGATGAATAACGGCACCGGCGGCGCTGAAAGTTTGACCATTAGCCCCAATCCGGCCAACCCGGCCACGGCCAGCGGCGCAAAAGACATAGCAATAGGCCATAAAAGTATTGCCAATTCTAGTACTCATCAAAGAGATAAGTGGGGCGCCATTGCCATTGGTGGGGAGAGTCAATCCATAAATAAGGAAACCATTGCCATTGGGCATAAGGCCGAGGCGCAAAAAAGCCAGGGCATTGCCATCGGTGCAGTAACCAAGGCTGTTGGCGACCAGTCCACGGCTCTGGGCAATAACGTGGTGGCCCAAGGCAATTCCTCGGTGGCCATCGGCGGCGACGATTTGGATACGGTTTCCAAGAGTAGTACGCCAGGGGCTGGCCTTAACACCTCCACCACCGCCACGACCTATAAAGATCTCACCGGCGATATTTTGGTCGGAAGCGGCGTCCAGCAATACCGGGCCACCACCACCGGCGATGCCGCCGTGGCCGTCGGCGTGCAGTCCCAGGCCAGCGGTAATCTTTCCACCGCCTTCGGTACGAAAACCACCGCCAGCGGCCTGGCCGCCACCGCCCTCGGTGTGGGCGCCAACGCCAGTAAAGATAACGCGGTAGCCCTGGGCTCCGGCTCCACCACCGGAACTAATGCCGAAAGTGTGAAAACGGCCACCATTGCCGGCATCACCTATGGCAGTGATACGGACCCCAGCAAGGCCTTTGCCGGCAGTGTTAAAAGAGGAACGGTCACTGACAGTGTGGCGCCCGGCGACCAGGTTTCCGTGGGCAGCGCCGGCTACGAGCGCCAGATTAAACATGTGGCCCCCGGAAAGATTGCGGCCGATAGCACTGACGCCATTAACGGTAGCCAGCTCCATGCGGTGGCGGAACAAATCGGCGCCAATAAAACGCACTATTACAGCGTCAATGACAACGGTACGCCGCAGAACAATTACAACAATGATGGCGCCACAGGAGTCAATTCTATGGCTGCCGGTACTGGTGCCCAGTCCGGCACTAACCGTTCCGTAGCCATCGGCAATCAGGCCAAGGCCACCACCGACACCAGCAATCCCAAAGTGGGGCCCAATCCCAGCAACCATTCCGGCCTCATTGCCGTTGGTGATAACGCCCAGGCCCTGAACGACAAGGCGGTGGCTATTGGTCAGGACAGCGAAACCAAGGGCTATCACGCTGTGGCCGTAGGGGTAAAAGCCCACGCGGAAGATAATTCGGCAGTGGCGGTGGGCAACAGCGCGACTTCCTTACTCACCAATGGCGTGGCTGTGGGCCGCAGCGCCCAGTCCGATGCCAGCAATGGCACGGCCATTGGCTCCTACAGCAAAATCGATGGTGTTCGCGCCGAGTCTTCCACGGTTATAGGTACCCGCGCCTACAGCGGTAACAACAATAGCGTTAGCGTTGGTTCCTCCTCCTCCAGCAAGGGACAGCGGGCCGTGGCCGTGGGTTCCTACAGCTATGCGGAAGGCACTGCCAGCAGCGCCCTCGGCTATCAAGCCATCACCACTAAAGATAACAATGGGGGCACGGGCAGCAGCAGCACGGCCATTGGCACGGGTACCGTGGTGAGCGGCAACAAATCTGGCGGCTGGAGTGCGGCGGGCAATGAGAATCCCCAGAGATATGGCAACGATAACCGCAGTTACATCGGCGGCAGTGGCAACTACGCCATTGGTAATAAAAACATTGTGGGTGGCCAGACCACGGACAGCGTGGTCTTCGGTAACAACATTAAGCTGGGTGCTACCGGTGCCAACCTTACTTCCACTGACCCGGCCGGCCGGGGCAATAGCATTGCCACGCGCAATGAAAGCGTTACGTACACCGGCGAACAGGCCCTTAAAGATGCGGTGGCCATTGGCAACTCCGCCAATGTGAAGGCCAGCACCGCCACCGCCGTTGGTGCCTATGCGGAAGTGCAGAATCAGTACGGCGTGGCCATCGGTGGCGGTGATAATGCCAATGCCCGCACGGTGGCTAAGGGCGCCAAATCCGTGGCCGTGGGCTATAAATCCAATGCCGACGCTGCCAATGCCATCGCTATTGGCACCAATGCAACGGTGGAAGCCGGCACGGTCACCGCCGATTCCGGCACCGTAACCGGCCTGGGCTCCGTCGCCGTTGGTGCGGATAGCAGCGCCAAAGGCACCAATGCCGCCGCCTTTGGTCAGAAGGCGGAGGCCTTTGGCCAGAATTCGCTGGCGGCGGGCCAGGATTCCCATGCCACCGGCAAATCCAGCGTGGCCCTGGGCGATGGGGCGCACAGCAGTAAGGATTCATCAACGGCGGTGGGTGTGTATGCCAACGCCAGCGGCGCCGGCGCCACCTCACTGGGTGCTTCCAGTAAGGCAGACCAGTGGGGAACCACTGCCGTTGGTCTGGAGGCTAAAGCCACCGGCAATAGCAGTGCCACCGCTGTGGGCCATAAGGCTGAAGCCACTGGCAGTGCCGCCGTGGCCGTAGGTAAAGGCAATCGCGTCAGCGGCAACGGTTCCGGCGCCCTGGGCAGCGGCAACACCGTTGGTCAGGAAAACAGCTTTGTCCTCGGTAAGGACGTAACCACCAGCCAGGCCAACAGCGTAGTGCTCGGCAACACTTCCACCGACCGGGCCGCCACCGCCGAAACTCAGGCCACCGTCAATGGCATCACCTACAATGGCTTTGCCGGCGTGGGCAGTGCGGCCAATGGCGTGGTTAGCGTCGGTAAAGATGGCGGTGAACGGCAGCTGATTAATGTGGCCGCTGGGAAAATTAGTAAGGACAGCACCGACGCCATCAACGGCAGCCAGCTCTATTTAACTCAGGAGGCGCTGGGCAATCTCGGCAAAACTACGGTTAAGACCCTGGGCGGCAATGCGGCCATGGATAACAAGGGCAATATCACCATGACTAACATTGGCGATACCGGCGAAAACACCGTGCATGACGCCATTAAGAAGGTCAATGCCGGCTGGAATTTCCAGGTTAATGGCAGTCCGACCCAGAACGTCAAACCCAAGGACACCGTGAACTTTAAAGATGGCAACAACATCACCATCACCAATAACGGCAAGGAAATCACCATCGCCACCAAGCCCGACCTGAAGGCCGACAGCCTGACCATCAACAACGGCGGCCCGGTTATTAACGGTAGCGGTATTGGCATGAATGATAAGAAAATCACCGGGCTTGCCGATGGGGACGTGAGCGCGAGCAGCAAAGATGCTGTCAACGGCAGCCAGCTGTTCCAGACGAACCAGAACATTACCAACAACAGCACAGCCATTGCCAAGGGCATCAACTTCGGCGGCACGACAGGCAGCAACAAATACGCCCTGGGCGATACTATCAACGTCAAGGGCGACAGCAATATCGTCAGTACCACCGTGGCAGGCGGTGTACAGCTTGGTCTTGGCAACGTCATCAACATTGGCGGCTCCAAACCGGTGAAAATCGACGGTGATAATGGCCATGTGACTGGCCTTACCAACACCACCTGGAACCCGAACAACATCACCAGCGGCAGGGCGGCGACCGAAGACCAGTTGAAAGATGTTGCTACCGAAGCAGCAAAACACACCACCGTGGTAGCAGGCGACAACGTAACCGTGGATACTGGCACCAATGCTAGCGGTGGCAACGAATACACAATCCACGCCGAAAAAACCGTGGTCGCGCAACCGAGCGGCGGCAGCGTCAGTGTAACCCCCCGCCAGAGCGGCAACCATACCACCACCTACGACGTCGACCTGACCCAGCAGGCCAAAGACGACATCCAGAAAGGCGTGGATGCCAAAGATGCGGTGGATAACAAAGGGCTGACCTACACCGGCGACAGTGGCACTACTGGTATTAAAAAACTCGGCGACACGGTGGCCGTTAATGGTGACAACAAGAACATCTCGACCAGCGCCGATGCCAACGGCATCAAAGTGGCGATGAAAGACGACATCGAAGTAACGAGCGTCAAGGCAGGTGATACCGCCATTAATAACAATGGCATCACGATTGATAACGGCGCGGCAGGCGCCCCCGTCTCGCTCACCAAAGATGGGCTGGATAATGGCGGCAACAAAATCACCAACGTTGCCGCAGGTTCTGATGACAACGATGCGGTCAATTACAGTCAGCTCAAAGCTGTCGCTGCCCGTCCACCGGTCATAAACAACACCAACATTACCCAGGTCTTCAACAACACGACCGTATCGGGTGGGAAAAATACGCGGGTACGCCAGAGCGGTGATAACTATCGGGTCGAACTTGCCGACGACATCACCCTTAACAGCGTGACGACAGGCGATGCGCGCATGAACCCGGACGGCTTTGCCATCGCCGGCAACAGCCTCAATAAAGACGGATTGACGGTCAACGGCGATACCTACGTCAGCGCCGACGGTCTGAATGCCAATAACCGCGCTATCCAGAACGTCGCGCCCGGCCGCATCGCCCCGGACAGTCAGGACGCGGTCAACGGTGCGCAGCTCTACGCCCTTGGCCAACGCATGGATGGCATGGGCAAACGTATCGATAGCGCCCGCGCCGGGGTGGCGTCCGCCATCGCCACCGCCGGACTGCCGCAGGCTTACCGCCCCGGCGCCAGCATGGTTGCCGCTGCAGGCGGCTACTACGACGGTCAGTCTGCCGTCGCCGTTGGTCTTTCCACCATCAGCGATAACGGCCGCTGGATCATCAAGGGGGCAGCTAACGTCAACAGCAAAGAAGCCGGCGCCAGCATCGGCGTGGGCTATCAGTGGTAAAGGAGGAAACATGAAACACACACTGCTTGCCATCATGACCGCCGCCGCCCTGCTCACCGGCTGCACCTCGACCGTCAGCAAAAACGTGCGCGCAGACGGCAGCGTCGGCGAACTCGTCTGGCCCACGCAAAAAGACAGCTGGCGCAAAGAACCGTTGCGCCTGCCGTCGCCGACGATTGCCGCCGTCAAAATCGGCTTGGAACGCGCCAATGTCTTCACCCTGCTGGATGTGCCGCATTTCAGCGAAATCCGGGGCGCGCGCGAATGGAACTACATCCTGCAACGCCCGGAATACACCCCGGAAAACCACGCGGTTTGCCACCTGAAACTCATCTATGGGGATGACAACCGTGTCGCGGCCAAATACTGGCTGCCGGAAGACTGCGCCCACGTCTATGACGCAGAGCAGACCCAGCCCTTCCGCCTGGCAACCGATGCGCTGTTTGCCTTTGATACTGCGACCCTGCGCGCAGATGCTGACCGCACCCTTGCCGATCTGCTTGCCGATATCCGCCGCAAAGGCGAGGCGACCACTATCCGCATTGATGGTTACACCGACCGTCTCGGCAATGATGCCTACAACCTGGAGCTATCGCGCAAGCGGGCCGAGACCGTGCGCGATTACCTCGTCCGGGGCGGTATCGCCGCAAGCCGCATCCGCGCGGCAGGCCTTGGTAGCACACATCCGCTCAGTGATTGTCGCGATGATCAGCCACGCGAAGCGCTGATAGAGTGTCTGCAAAGCGACCGCCGCGTGGAAATCCGCGTGGAAGGTGCAGATAAATCCCATGGTGAATAGGCACAACCTGTTAAAATACTTTGCGAAAACGCCTCCTTTCTAATGATGGGACGCGTGAGCATCCCATGAAAAAGCGAAAATTCTCCCGAATTTTTACCTGTTTCCTCAAAATAACCTTTTGGAGTTTGGACATGAAATATAAAAACAGCATCCTTGCCGCAGCACTGGCGCTTTCCCTCAGTGCCTGCGGTATCAATCACGGCGACCGTCTTGATATGGCCAACGTCAACGCCATCCAGCGCAATGTGACGACTGAAGCGCAAGTGCGCGCCATGTTTGGTGAGCCGGTATCGGTTGAAGTTAACCAGAAGCTGGGCGTCAAGAAACTCGTCTATGCCTACCGCAATGACGACAGCATGAAAAAAGGCGCGGCAGGCATCGGCGGCGCCTTACTGGGCGGTCTCCTGGGTAGCCAGATCGGTGGCGGTAGCGGCCAGGCCATCGCATCAACCGTGGGCGCTGCTGCAGGCGGTCTGGTTGGTGACAACATGGTCACCGCGCGCGAAGAATCGCAAATGCTGGAAATCGAAATCTCGCTCGCCACCGGCAAAGTCAGCGATTACAACTACACCGAGAAAAAAGGCCGTACCCAAAGCTGGGGTGTCAACAGCGGTGTCTCCCCGCTCTAAACGCGCGACGGCAAAACAGCGACAGGCGGGTGCGAACCCGCCTTTGTCGTATCTGAATGCTGCCGAGCGAGACAAACACTGGCTTCCCGCATCTGTTTAAACCATGACCTGCTACCACTGCCAACAGCCCATCCTTGCCGGCACCGACATTCATGACGACGCCGGCCACGCCTACTGCTGCACCGCCTGCCGCGCCGTCGCCACCATCATCAGTGCGCACCACCTCGACCAGTACTACACCGTGCGCGACCGCCCCGCACCGCGACCTGATACTGCCTACGACCACAGCCACTGGCAGGCCTATGACCTGCCCGACATCGCCGCCCAGTACACCTATCGCGACGGCGAAAATAACGAAATCCACCTCTACATCGACGGCCTGCACTGCGCCGCCTGCACCTGGCTCATCAGCCGCGCCCTCGAACGCGCGCACGGCATCACGCATACCCACATCAACCTGACGACAGGCCGCGCCGAAATCCGCTGGCGTGATACCCCGCTCTCCGCCATCCTCGCCACCATCGCCGACCTCGGCTACACCCCGAACCTCACCACACCCGACCAGGAAGAGCGTCGCGACCACCGCCGCCGCAACCACGACCTGCTGCGCCTCATCGTTGCCGGCCTTGGCATGATGCAGGTGATGATGTTCGCGACTGGTCTCTACACCGGTGCCTGGCTCGGCATCGAGCGCGAATACGAACAACTGCTGCGCTGGATCAGCGCGCTCACCAGCGCTCCGGTCATGCTCTACGCCGGCTACCCCTTCCTGAAAAACACCTGGCTCGCCCTCAAACAGCGCCGCCTCAACATGGACGTACCCATCGCCATCGCCTGCGCGGGCGCATGGCTCGCCAGCCTCTACCACACCATCCTCGGCCACGGCGAAATCTACTACGACGGCGTCACCATGTTCATCTTCTTCATCACCATCAGCCGTACCCTCGAAGCGCACACCCGCCGCCGCGCCCGCCACAACCAGCACCACTTTGCCCGCCTCCTGCCTGACGCCGTGTACCAACGCGCAGCTGACGGCGAATACCGCCTCGTGCCGCTGCCCGCCATCCGCGTGGATGACCACATCCGCGTCCTGCCGACGCACACCATCCCCGTGGACGGACGCATCGAAGCGGGCATCAGCCGCGTGGACGAAAGCATGTTAAGCGGCGAAAGCACCCCGCAATACAAACAGACAGGCGACGCTGTCCTTGCCGGCAGCACAAACCTGGCAAGCCCGCTCGACATCCGCGTCACCCAAACCGGACAAAAAACCACCCTCGCCGCCATCCGCCGCATCAGCGCCCGTGCCGAACAGCACCGCTCGCCGCAGATAGACCGCAACGAAACCCTGGCCCGCCACACCATCCTTGCCGTACTCATCCTCGCCGCCGCCGGTTACCTCATCTGGCAGTGGATAGCGCCCGCGCGCGCCTTCGACATCGCCCTCGCCGTACTCGTCGCTACCTGCCCCTGCGCACTATCGCTGGCGACGCCGACCGTGCTTACCGCCGCGCTCAACCACGCGCACAAACACGCCATCCTCATCAAAAACAGCGATACCCTCGACCGCCTCACCCGCATCAAGCGCATCCTCTTCGACAAAACCGGCACCCTGACCGCCGGCAAATACCAACTGCGCGCAGGCGAAACCTACGGCGACGCCGACCCGCATACCCTGCTCGCCATCGCCAAAAGCCTCGAAACCAACAGCACCCACCCCGTCGCCTGGTACTTCAGCCGCCAGGAAACCACCACCCTGCCCATGACGAACATCAGCCAGCACAGCGGCAAAGGCGTCAGCGGCGACTGGCAGAACAGCCGCTGGCATATCGGCAGCGCCGCCTACATGCAAGAAAATGGCATCACCACCCTCGAAACCACCGACATAAAATCCCTCCCCCCGCTTGTGGGGGGAGGTGTCGCGCAGCGACGGAGGGGGGAAAACACCGCCACTGATACTGAGGAAAACCCAATCGACGACGCCAACACCACCCACGTTTACCTCGCCGAAAACACCACCCTGCGCGCGCACTACCGCCTGAGCGACCCCGAACGCCCCGGCCTCGCCGCAACCCTGACCGCGCTCGCCGCCCGCTACCACCTCGCCATCGCCAGTGGCGACCGTAGTGCCAACGTCGCTCGCCTCGCCACGCGCTACCACATCACTGACTACCACGGCGACCTGCGACCAAGCGACAAACTCGCCCTGCTCGAAGCGCACGACCCCGCGCATACCCTGATGATTGGCGACGGCATCAACGACGCACCCGTCCTCGCCCGCGCAGCCGTCTCTGTCGCCGTTGGCCGCGCCAACCCGCTGTCGCAGACCCACGCCGATATCGTTTTCATGAAAAACGGTCCCGACGCCTTGTCCTACCTCTTCGACCTGGCCACGCGCACCCAACGCATCATCCGCCAGAACCTGGCCTGGGCGGCCGCCTACAACCTGCTTATCCTGCCGCTTGCACTCTGCGGCTACCTCACCCCGTGGATTGCCGCGCTGGGCATGAGTACCAGCTCGCTGCTCGTCACGGCTAACGCCCTGCGTATCCAGCGCACCGCCCCGCCGCCACAGACGGAGTGACTGCTCGCCCCAGTATTTATCCCGCTTGGCAGCCGTCCGCGAGGCCAGTATTTATCCCGCTTGGCAGCCGTTCGCGAGGCCAGTATTTATCCCGCTTGGCGGCCGTCCGCGAGGCCAGTATTTGTCCCGCTTGGCAGCCGTTCGCGAGGCCCGTATTTATCCCGCTTGGCGGTTGTCCGCGAGGCCAGTATTTATCCCGCTTGGCAGCCGTTCGCGAGGCCAGTATTTA
>CAURDG010000012.1:0-16134 GCA_963523555.1 uncultured Cardiobacterium sp. | reverse complement strand
TTGTCCTATAGAAGCAATGTCCTCTAAAACAGCCTCCATTTTGTCCTATACGCCTTGTGTACGGATGCCGGATTTTGTGCAAAGAGCTGCCGCGCGGCAGTCTGTTAACCCGCTTTCAGTCCCAGCAGGCTAGCGACGGTCTGCATCGCCGCTTGGGCGGCTTCTTCGTTGATGGTGCCGGTGGTGCCCATCGTCATGGTGCGGCTGCCGCTATTTTGTCCTGCCTGCATCCGCGCTTTGTCGCCGAGTTGGCGACGTTCGCCTGCCTCAAATGCGGTGAAGGTGCGGCGCAGGAGCGGCAGCAGTTCGGTGAAGCGGTCTTCCGGCAGGTCGCGCAGCCAGTCGTTGATGATGTGCCACAGGCTGTCGTGCACGAGCAGCACGGTGCCGCTTTGGTAGAGGAAGCCTTCCAGCCATTGGGCGGCGTCGGCGTAGTTGCCGCCGCGCGAGAGTTGGCGGTGCAGTTCGGTAGCGACGGTTTCTGCGTCGGTTTGCTGGCGATCGTAGTGGTCGCGCCAGGCGTTGCCGGCGAGCAGCGGGTGGATGTGTTGTGAGGTGGTTTGGGCGTGAATGTAGTCGTGCCAGTAGCGGCTGGCGTCCGCATCGTTCAGCGCGGCGAGGGCGGCGCCGGCGCTGCGGGTGAGGCGGCAGAGGGTTTGCGCGCTGTCGTTGTCGATGTTCATGCAGCCCTGAACACCGCCGGCGGCGAGGCGGGCAAGCAGGGTGTCGAGCAGGTGGGCAAGGGCTGCGGTGTCTGTTTGCCGTACGTTGCCGTAGCGTAGGGTTTCGGCGAGGTGGGGCAGGGCGGCGAGGGTATCGGCGAGGTCGCGGTTATCGACGCTGAGGGCGGCGATGGCGGCAGCGAGTGCGGCAACAAGGTCGGGCAGTTCGGCAGGCAGGACGTGTTCGAGGCGTTCGGCAAGCGCGGCGAGGCTTTGGTCTTGGTGCAGGGTGCTGGTGATGTAGACGGCGACGGCGCTTTCCAGGGTGTTGCCGTACACGGCTTTTTCGGTGAGGCGGATGTGTTGTTCGGGCTGGTATTCGAGGCGCCAGGCTTCTTTGTAGGTGCCTTTGCCGCTGCGCGCCAGCGGGGTCGCCCATAGGCCGCCGTCGAGGAGGTTCAGGCGGTGGATGTATTGGCTGCGCGCAAGGTCGAGCGGTTTGCGCAGGTCGAGGATGATTTCTCGGCTTTCGGCGGTTTGCGGCAGACGCAGTTGTTTGCGCTGTTTGTCGATGTCGGCGATCAGCGGCAGTTGCGGGGTGTTTTCGGGGACGCTGCCGATGGTGTCGCCGATGAGCCATTCGTGCTGGATGCGGTCGATGATGGCGCTGTCGCCCATGCCGATGGTGCTGGCGAGGGCATCGGTGTAGTCGGCGAGGGCGACGCGGGTCTGGCCGCGCAGGGCGGCGGTGGTGCGCGCGAGGCGCAGGCTTTCGATGAGGTGCGCCGCCGAGATGTCGTAGTGTTTGTCGCGCAGGTGTTTGGCGGCCTGACTCAGCCAGCGTACACCGTCGTCGTCCGGGTGTTGCCAGAGGTGGGCGTACCAGTTCGGCGCCTGGACGCCTGCGCCGTAGCCGCTTTGGTAGGTGAGGCGGCTGTTGGTCCAGGGAATCCAGGTACTGTCCACTTTGCTTTTGGCGAGGCCTTTGAGCAGGGCGTTGTCGTCTTTGACGGCAATGGTGCTTTGCAGGGCGGGGATGTGCCAGGCACCGCAGATGACGGCGAGGCGTTCGCTGTCTTTGGCGGCGGCGCGGATGGTTTTGCGCATCCATGCTTCGCGCTTGTGGTCGCTGGCGCTGGTTGCTTCCGGCAGGGCATCGCGCAGGGCGGCAATGGCTTCGGCAACGGCGGCAAAAAGGTCTTCGCCGTCGCCACGCTGTTCGACGGTGGCTTCCCACCATTCTTCACCGTCGCGGTAGCCGGCGATGTCGGCGAGGTAGTCAAAGGGGTGGCGGGCGGTGGCGGGGGTGTCGTCGTTGTCGTTTTCGTCGTCGGCGAGGGTGTAGGCCAGTGGCAGGTCGCAGAAGGTCAGCGGGACGTGATGCGCGATGGCGTATTGCATGGTCTGCCATTCGGGCGAGTAGGCGGCGAAGGGGTAGTATACGGCGCGCTGCGGGGCGTCGGGCCGGTAGGCGAGCAGGGCGACGGGCGGCTGCATCCCCGCATCTGCCACGAGCGGCAGCAGGGTATCGGCCTCGGGCGGGCCTTCGAGCAGGATGCGGTCGGGTTGCAGGGCGTTGAGGGCGGCGATGAGGTGGCGGGCGGAGCCGGGGCCGTGGTGGCGGATGCCGTAGTAGTGGATGGTCATGGGTCAGAGCAGGCCGATGGTATGGAAGTAGGCACGGTAAGCAGCGGCTTTTTGTTCGAGTTTGAGCGGGTAGGCGCGTGAGCTGGAAGGCAGGCGGGTCAGGCTAAGTAGGCGGTCGTGCAGCCGGAATTCGAGGCTTTCTCCGGTTTTCAGTGCGCGTTTTCCATCCGGCACGAAGCCGAGCAGGATGTCTGTTGCTTTGCCGCCGGTGGTGAAGATGTGGCGCAGTTGTGGTAGTTGCTGGACGACAGCGGGCAGATCCAGGGTTTCGATAACGCGCAGATGGGCATCCGACGCGTTTCCTTTTTCGCGCACGGCACGGCGGACGCTGGGGCAGATAGCGATACCGTGTTCTTCAAGAAAATGCCGGATACGCGCGGCATCGAAGCGTTTTTCGCCTGCGACTTCGAAATGGGCAGCGTCGTGGTAATAGATGAGGCCGTAGATACGCCACATGTCGTTCTGGTAGTTGGGGTAGTGAAACAACATGCTGCGTTTCTCCGCTGGGGGCGGAAAGCTGCCACTCATCATCACGGTCGCCTGTGCCGGCAGATAGGGCGGGAAGGGATGGTTTTCGATATCCATGTTCTGCTTAGTAGGCGATTTTTAAGGTTTCGGTGGCGACGCCGGCAACGCGTGGCGAGCGGGTAATGGCCAGTTTCTCATCATCACTGAAGCCGATAGTTTCGCCATCACGCAGGATCACGTCGTTTGCAATGATGTAGTCGCTGATGCCGCATAGAGTAGCGAAAAGTTCGTTCGGTTCATGCTGGCTGGCAAGAATTTCCATCTCCATTTTGTTGAATTGATCCAGGCCGATGGTATAGGCGTTGCTGCCGCTTTCATCACTGTACAGGCCGACAAAAATCCACGCCATGATGGGGAGTTCACCGCGGCGCAGGGGGTTACACATTTCCTGGTAAAAGTCCGGCGCAAAGACGGTGCCTGAGGTGTATATGCCAAGGGCGTTGTCATCGGCAAGGCAGGCGCAGACGAGTTTGCTATACAGGCTCATTACGGTGACGGGGGCTGCGACATTGCTGGTTAGCGGCATGACCACAATCAGCAGGTGCGCCCGGTGCTGGCGTACGGTCTCGACTGCTTTCGGCCAGAAGTAGTTACAGGCGGCGTTCTGTTCGGCTTCTTCGCCGGGGATGGGCGCAGGCATTAGTGCGACCGAACAGAGCAGGCCGTAGGCGTTAAAAGTCAGGGTGGTCTCCGAAATTGTCGCCGCTTCACCGGCGTCAGGCACGATGCCCCAGTCACGTTGCAGGGCATCAAGGATGCCTTCGGGGTTGTAGCGGTTTTCTTTGAGCAGGACAAAGCCTTGGGCGTGTCGCATAGGGTTCTCCGGTTTGGTTTGTTATGGGCTGCCAAGCGAGGTGATAGCTGTTTTTACGGCAACCGCCAAACGGGATGGTTACCGGGTTTTTGTAATTCGTCAAGCGGGATAAATGCTGGGGTCCTGGATAGTGGACAAGCGATGGAATTACAGGGCTTGTGCAAAATAAACTGCCGCAGGACGACAGATTTCTTCATTTTTGCCAAGGCGAAAAGATACTTGCTTTATTGCATTCTCTACACGGTACGAACAAGCACAAAAAGGCGGGGATCCAGCATTTGTCCCGCTTGGCGGCTCAAAAGAAAAATTCTTCGTCAGAGGTATCCGTGGCGTTACCGGGATCATCCGCAACGTCGGTGAGGGTGCGCAATAGGGTGTAGAGCTGTTCAAGTTCGCCTGCGAGGATGGCGCACTGTTCGGCGAGGTAGGCTTGATAGGCCGCTTCGTCCGCGAAGCCGCGTGTAGGTGTTGTCGTCCTGCAAGGCGGCGATTTCCGCGCGCAGGGCGGCGAGATCGGCATTTTCGCTGATGAGCAGCGCCGCCTGCGCGGTAAGGAAGTGGCTAATCAGGCGCATCGCCTGCGGGTAATGCCCGTCTGCCAGCGCGGCGACGATGACGGCGAGGGTTTCGCCCGCCGCGCCGGCCAACTGTGGCAATACGGCGCGCAGCGCGGGCAACTGCTGGGCAATCAGGTCTTTATCGCTCAGCAACGGGGTCATTCAGTAATATTTCTAATGCCCCATTGCGCTTGTGATAAAGACGCTGGATAGAATTGGGCAGAACATCAAGGTCATAACCTAGCATATTATCCCTTAAATTTATGATTTGCAGATTGTGGAGTTGATCAATTGATTCAGGCAGAGTGGCAAGTTTATTGCCAGATAAATCCAGTTCTTGCAGATTGTTGAGCTGACCAATTGCGTCAGGAAGAGTGGTGAGTTTATTACCAGATAAATCCAGTTCTTGCAGATTACTGAGTTGCCCAATTTCAGCAGGCAGAGCAGTGAGTTGATTCTTGGATAAATCTAGGGTTTGCAGTTTGATGAGTTGCCCAACTTTGGCAGGCAGAGTGGTGAGATTGCGCAAGCTGAGATATTTCAGTTTTGGCAGATGCGGCACCATGTCAATTAGTTCTAAGAGCAAATGACTGTCTATGGTGATGCTTTGCAGATTGCTGAGTTGGCCGATTGAATTAGGCAGGGCAGTGAGTTGATGGCCTAGTAAATGCAGTGTTTGCAGCTTGCCAAGCTGCCCAATTTCAACAGGCAGGGTGGTGAGTTGATCTTCACATAAAATCAGCTCCTGCAAATTATGGAGCTGTCCGATTTCGGCAGGCAGGGTAGTGAGCCGATTGCTGCCTAAAGACAGTTTTTGCAGCTTGCCGAGTTGACCAATTCCAGCAGGTAGGGTGGTAAGTTTATTTTTCCGCAAATTCAATACTTGCAGATTACCAAGTTGCCCAATTGTGGCAGGCAAGGCGGTAAGTTGATTGTGCCATAAATCCAATTCTTGCAGATTGCCGAGTTGACTAATTGCGACAGGCAGGATGATGAGTTGATTGTCGCATAAAGATAGTTTTTGCAGATTCTCGAGTTGACCGATTGTAGCAGGCAGGGTGTTTAATTGATTACCTGTTAAATCCAGTTTTTGCAGATTGTTGAGTTGCCCAATTTCAGCAGGCAACTCAGTGAGGTTACCCCAGAATAAGACTAATTCTTGCAGATTGCCGAGTTGCCCGATTTCGGCAGGAAGGAGAGCAAACTGTTTCCGGAATAACACCAGTTTTTGCAGGACTAATAGTTCCGCCTTGTCCCTCGGCAATACTGCTTCCGGAATGTCAAATTTATCCGCCCAGGCACAGAGGCGTTTGCACCAGCCGTCATCGGTGCGGGATTTGAGCCGTTTGTGGTCGTCGGTCATGGTGGTTTTCCGGGGATTGATGGTGGCGGATTGTAGTCTTTATCTGGTGTGGGACGGGGTCGGTTTGCTGGCGGGTTCAGTATTTTCGTCGCTTGGCGACCGTATCCCCCCTTCTGTCGCTGCGCGATACCTTCCCCCGTAAACGGGGGAAGGGTTTATTCCCCGCTTGACTAGCCCAGTAATGACGCCGCTTGGCGACCGTAGCCCCCCTTCCGTCGCTGCGCGACACCTTCCCCCGTAAGCGGGGGAAGGGAATGTTCCCCGCTTGACGAGCCCAGTAATGACGTCGCTTGGCGGCTTTTAAAGCAATCCCCCGCAAGCGGGGGATTTTTTGTGGGTTTATTTGAAGGCCTTGATGCCTGCCGCGATGATGGGTTGGGCGCGAAAGTCGGGGTAGTTCTGCTGGCCGAATGGCTGGTGGCGTTCGCTGTGCCCCATTTTGCCGAGGATGCGGCCGCAGATGCTAGTGATGCCTTCGATGGCGTGCAGGGAGCCGTTCGGGTTGTGCTGCGGTTTCATGCTCGGCATGAGGTCGCTGGGCGAGGCGTACTGGAAGGCGATTTGTCCGTTTTTAATGAGGTTTTTCAGCACGGCGTCAGAGGCGGCAAAGCGGCCTTCGCCGTGCGAGAAGTTGACGTCGTGCGCTTCGCCGATTTGGCAGTCCGCCAGCCACGGGCTGTGGTTGTTGGCGACGACAGTGGTCGCGACGCGGGCGATGTGGCGGCCTATGCGGTTGTGGGTGAGGGTGGCGTCGCCCGGCTGCGGTGCGGCAATGACGCCGTTCGGCAGCAGGCCGCTTTTGATAAGGGCCTGGAAGCCGTTGCAGATGCCGAGGATGAGGCCGTCGCGTTCGAGCAGCGCCATCACGGCGTCGGCGATGCGCGGGTTGGCGAGCAGGTTTGCCATGTATTTGCCGGAGCCGTCCGGTTCGTCGCCGGCGCTGAAGCCGCCCGCGAGCACGAGGATTTGGCTCGCGGCAAGGTTATCGGCGAGGGCATCCAGGCTGGCGGCGAGGGCATCGCGGTTGCGGTTGCAGATGACGGTCTCGATGACTTCGCCGCCGGCACGGCGGAAGGCGCGCGCGGTGTCGAGTTCGCTGTTGGTGCCGGGGAAGACGGGCAGGCAGACGCGCGGGGTGGCGAGGCTGCTGTGGTTGCGCGGCTGGCGCGGCGCGTCTTTGGTGGTGGCAAGCGGCGGGCGGGTGCTGTCGTTATCGGCGGGGTTGAGCGGGTACACGTCGGCAAGGACGCCGCTCGCGATGGTGTAGAGGTCTTTGATGGCGGCGGTTTGGCCGTTGATGGTGAGGTTGCCGTCGTCGGTGGTGTAGCCGAGGTGGTGCAGGTGTTCGCTGATGCCGAGGCCGCCGTCGCTGGTGATGAGGTAGCCACCGTATTCGGGCTGGAAGGGGTCGTCGAGGCGGTCGATGTGTACGCCGATGTGGTTGCCGAGCGCGCTTTCGTAGAGCGCCTGGATGATGCCGCCGTGGCGCACGGCGCGGATGCTTTTGATGTTGCCTTCGCGGATGGCTTCAAGGATGAAGCGGTTGTTGGCGGCAAAGGCGGCGAGGTCGGGACGCCCCAGCGCGTCTTGCGGGCAGCGCAGCCAGTAGATTTGCTGGTTTTTTTGTTTGTATTCGGGGCTGATGACGTGGCGCACGTCCACGGTGCCGACGGCGAAGGCGATGAGGGTCGGCGGGACGTGCAGGTTGTGGTAGCTGCCGCTCATGCTGTCTTTGCCACCGATGGCGGCGCGACCGAGGGCGGTGAGGGCATGGTGCGCACCGAGCAGGGCGGCGTAGGGTTGACCCCAGTTGGTGGGGTCGTCGCCGAGGCGGCGGTAGTATTCTTGCAGGGAATAGTGAGCGCGGTCGGCGTCACCGCCGCAGGCGACGAGGCGGGCGGTGGCATCGACGATGGCAAGCAGGCCGCCGTGGTAGGGCGACCAGGCGCTGACGGCAGGGTTGTAGCCGTGCGCGAGGATGGAGGCGGTGTGGGTTTTGCCGTCGGTCGGCAGTTGATACACGCTGGCCTCTACCGGGGTGCGCTGGTGTTTGCCGCCGTAGGGGAGGAGGACGCAGGAGGCGCCGACGCTGTGGTCAAAGCGGTCGCCGAGGCCTTTTTGGTCGGCATGGGCAAGGCTGGCGAGTTGGGTTTTGAGCGCGTCCACCCAGTTGTCGGTTTTCGCGACGTTAAGCGGGCTGGCAGCGGGATCGGGTTCGGCGGGGGCGACGCCATGCTGGTGGTTTTCCGCGCCGTTGCTGTCAAGCAGGCTGCGTTTCAAGCTGACGATGGTGTCGCCCTGCCAGCGCATGGTGAGGGTGTCGTCGGCGGTGACGGTGGCAACGTGGGTGGCGTCCAGGTTTTCGGCGGCGGCGTGTGCCTGCATCACGGCGAGGTCTTCGGCGGCGATGACGATGGCCATGCGTTCTTGTGATTCGCTGATGGCGAGTTCGGTACCGCTGAGACCCTGGTATTTGACGGGGACGGCATCGAGGTTGATGTCGAGGCCGTCCGCCAGTTCGCCGATGGCAACAGCGACGCCGCCCGCGCCGAAGTCGTTGCAGCGTTTGATGCGGCGGGCGAAGTCGGGGTTGCGGTAGAGGCGTTGCAGTTTGCGTTCTTCCGGCGGGTTGCCTTTTTGTACTTCGGCGGCGGATTCTTGCAGCGAGCCGCCGTGTTGTGCGCGCGACGAGCCGGTGGCGCCGCCGCAGCCGTCGCGCCCGGTCGCCCCGCCAATCAGCAGGACAAGGTCGCCGGGGGCGGGTTCTTCGCGGCGCACGTTTTCGGCGGGGACGGCAGCGACGACTGCGCCCACTTCCATGTGTTTGGCTTTGAAGCCTTCGTGGTAGTACTCGACGATTTGTCCGGTGGCGAGGCCAATCTGGTTGCCGTAGGAGGACGCGCCCGCTGCCGCGCCTTCGGCGATGACCGCCTGCGGCAGTTTGCCGGGCAGGGTGGCGGCGTAGGGTTCGCGCGGGTCGGCGCTGCCGGAGAGGCGCAGCGCCTGGTAAACGTAGGCGCGGCCAGAGAGCGGGTCGCGGATGGCGCCGCCAATGCAGGTTGCCGCCCCCCCGTAGGGTTCGATTTCAGTGGGATGGTTGTGGGTTTCGTTTTTGAATTGCAGCAGCCACGGGCGGGTTTTGCCGTCTTCATCCACGTCCACGTAAACGGAGCAGGCGTTGATTTCCGCCGAGACTTCCACATCTTGCAGACCACCGGTGGCGCGGCGGTGTTTGGCGTCAATGGTAGCGAGTTCCATCAGGGTGTCGGGGCGGGCAGCCGCAGCCTCGCCATAGACGGCTTCACGCTGGGCGCAGTAGTCGGCGTAGTCGGTGGCCAGTGCCTGGCCGAAGGCGCTGTCAGGGAAGCGGATGTCGTGCAACTGGGTGGCGAAGGTGGTGTGGCGGCAGTGATCCGACCAGTAGGTGTCGAGGACGCGGATTTCCGTTTCGCTGGGATCGTGGCCTTCCGCCTGGTAGTAACGCTGGATATGGGCGAGGTCGGCGGGCGTCATGGCGAGGCCGTGCGCGGCGTGCCAGGCGGTGAGGCCGTCGCCATCCAGCGCGCGGAAGTCGTCGTAGCGCGGCACGGGGGATGCAGAGTGATACGGCGGCAGGCTGGTGTCGGCGAGGTTCTTTTCGCGGCTGTCGATGGGGTTGATGAGGTGGGCGCGCAGTTTTTCCCTGGCAGCGTCGTCCAGGTTGCCTTCAAATAGCCAGGCGACGGCGCTGGTAACGACGGTCGGCGCGAAGGCATCGTCCAAGAGGCGCAGGCATTGTCCGGCGGAATCGGCGCGCTGGTCGTACTGTCCGGGCAGCGGCTCGATGACGAGGGTGTAGTCCGCTTCCGGCAGGGCGTCGCGGGTGCGGTCGGTCACCGGATCGGTGAAAACGCGGCTGACGGCGAGGTCGAGCAGTTCCGCCGGGCAGTCGTAGAGGTCATACACCGCAAGCCGACGCACCCGCTGTAATCCGGCGAGGTCGAGGCGGGTTTTCAGACGCTCGGTGAGGGCGTGGTCGTCGGCGTATTCGGGGCGTTTTTCGATGTAGAGGCGCTGGTGCATGGCGGTGTCCTGTGAAGAGAAAGTGGCAGGATTTTACCGCATTCGTTGCTAGCTCGGGCGGGTGCCAAGCGAGATAAATACTGGGTTCCGAGAAGTCGCCGCATGGTCAAACTTGCGGTGGCATCAATTCCATCACCGCCCTGACCGGCGCATAACTGCGGCGGTGTTCCGGCGTTGCGCCGAGGCGGGTGAGTGCGGCGAGATGCGCCTTCGTGCCATAGCCCTTGTGCACGGCAAAACCATAGCCGGGAAAGCGCGCGTCCAACTCCGCCATCTGTCTGTCCCGCGTGACCTTGGCGATGATAGACGCAGCGGCAATGCAGGCCTCGCTTGCGTCGCCGCCCACAATCGCCCGCGCCGGCATGGCGAGATCCGGTGTGAACTTGCCGTCCACCAGCACGGACTGCGGCGGCGTTGCCAAACCCTCCACCGCACGCCGCATCGCCAGCAGCGTCGCGTGATGAATATTCATCGCATCAATCTCGGCGGGAGAGGCGACAGCGGCACACCACGCCAGCGCCTGCGCAGTGATAGCGTCGAATAACACCTCACGCTGCCGGGCGCTGAGTTTCTTGCTGTCGGTCAGGCCGGGCAAATCGAACTGCGCGGGCAGAATCACCGCTGCCGCGACGACATTGCCGACCAGCGCGCCGCGTCCGGCTTCGTCCACGCCGGCTACCTGCGCCACCATCAAAAATGCGGCGGAATCTCGTCCGCCGGATTACGCGGTTCGCGCACATCGCGCTCCTGCAACTGCTGCCACAGCAGACGCAACTGCCCCTGCTGCAAATCCAGCGTCTCGCGCAGGGCGGCAACGCCCGCATTCAACTCCGCCAGCAAATCCTCCTGATACGCCAAGCGCGATTCCAGGCGCTCCAAACGCGCCTCCACCTCGCCCGTCACTGGCGGTCCAGACGCAGCTCGCCCCCCTGGGCGAGATTTTCCGCCTTCAAATCCTCGATGCTGATCCAGATGGCGCTTTCCGGGACGCCGATGCTCTCAGCCACGGCGCGGGTAACATTCTTCGCGAGCGCACGTTTCTGTTCGACACTGCGGCCTTCCACAATCTTGATATTGACAATGGGCATAAATACCTCGAAAACAGATGCAATTAAGGGACTTGGATTATAGTCCCAAGCCGCGCGAACTCGCTATAATGCCCGCGTCCTTCAACCCTAACCGAGGTGTAACATGGAAAAAAAAGCGCTGCTCTATACCGGCAAATCCAAGGCCATCTATGCGACCGACGATCCGGAGCTCGTCATCATTCACTACAACGACGATGCCACCGCCGGCAACGGCGCCAAACATGAAATCATCGAAGGCAAAGGCATCCTCAACAACCGCATAGCCACGCTGATCTTCCGTGCCCTTATCACCGCCGGCATCCCTACCCACTACCGCGAGACCCTGAACGAGCGCGAACAACTCTGCGAAAAAGTCGAAATCATCCCGCTTGAAGTCATCGTCAGGAACGTCATCGCCGGCTCGATGGCGGCGCGCCTCGGCTTCGAAGAAGGCACCGAGACCGAATACCCCATCTTCGAAATCTGCTACAAAAACGACGAACTCGGCGACCCGCTGATTAACGACGATCACGCTGTCGCCCTTGGCATCGCCACCTACGAAGAGCTCGACCGCATCTACGAACTCACCGACCAGATCAACGCCGTCCTTTTCGACATCTTCGACGAATGCGACGTACTCCTGGTGGACTTCAAAATCGAATTTGGCCGCACCGCCGACGGCGAAATCGTCCTTGCTGACGAAATCAGCCCGGACAGCTGTCGCCTCTGGGATGCCGACACCAACGAAAAACTCGATAAAGACCGCTTCCGCCGCGACATGGGCGGCCTGATCGAAGCCTACCAGGACATCCTCGACCGTCTCGAAGAACGCGAGGAAGAAGAGGACGAATAAAACCACTAAAAAACCTCCCCCCGCTTGCGGGGGGAGGAGTCGCTTTGCGACGGAGGGGGCAACACATAAACCAGGCCCGCTAACCCAACAAACCGGAGAACACATGAACCTCGACTACAAAAGTGCGGGCGTGGACAAAGAAGCGGGCTACGACACCGTCGAACGCATCAAACAATACGCAGGCGCGACACATAACGCCCGCGTCCTCGGACAAATCGGCGCCTTCGGCGCCTTTTACGACCTGAGCGGCTACAAACACCCCATCCTCGTATCCGGCACCGACGGCGTCGGCACCAAACTCAAAATCGCCTTCGCCCTCGAAAAATACGACACCATCGGCATTGATGCCGTCGCCATGTGCGTGAACGACATCCTCTGCCACGGCGCCGCGCCACAATACTTCCTCGACTACCTCGCCTGCGGCAAACTCGAACCGGCGGTCGCTGCCGACATCGTCAAAGGCGTAGCCGAAGGCTGCACACAGGCGGGGGCCGCTCTCATCGGCGGCGAAACCGCCGAAATGCCCGGCTTCTACCAGGTGGGCGAATACGACATCGCGGGATTTGCCGTCGGCGTCGTCGAAAAAGACGACCTTATCGACGGCAGCAAAGTAGAAGCGGGCGACATCCTCGTCGGCCTGCCGTCCAGCGGCTACCACAGTAACGGCTACTCACTGCTGCGCAAAATCTTCACCGACCTCAACGCCACGCATGATGGCAAAACCATCGGCGAACACCTGCTCACCCCGACCAAAATCTACGTCAAACCCGTCCTGGACGTCCTCGGCAAACACCGCGTGCATGGCCTTGCCCACATTACCGGCGGCGGCCTGCCGGAAAACCTGCCGCGCGCCTACCGCAAAGGCCTCACTGCCGTGGTCAATACCACCACCTTCCCCACCCTGCCGCTCATGGACACCGTCCTGCAACACGTCAAGCGGGAAGAAAGCTACGGCACCTTCAACATGGGCATCGGTTTCATCCTTATCGCCCCGGTAAGCGAAGCGGACGCCATCCTCGCCACCTTGCAAACGCATGGCGAAGCCGCACGCATCATTGGGGAAATGCAGAGTGGTGATACGCCGCTGATATTGCGATAAAAATCTGTACGCACAGAGCGGCGGGCAATGCCCGCCGTTTTCATTTCCTTATCTCCAAAAGCCCGTCAAGCGGCGTCGTTGCTGGATTGCAATAATGGGATTGTTGTTACAACCAGTGCGACGTTACCCTGTGAATGTTCTTGCAGTTTGCGCAAGTTTAGGAATTTTAAGGGGAAATCGCTGGCTTGCTTTGATAGCTACGCAGCCAGTCGCGGTAAGGCTGGCCGTCGAGCCACAGGCTTTCGGCGACTATTTGCCCGTCCTTGATGCGTACGCCGAGGCTGGCGTTGCTGTGCGGGCTTTCGTTGTTGCGGAAGCGGAACAGTTCGTCGATTTTCACCGCGTCTTCTTCCGGCAGGTAGTAGCGGGTGAGCGGGATGTTGATGCGGATGGTGTCGCCCGCTTTGTATCCGTCCGGGATGGTGTAGGCAAAAGCGCCGTCCTGCGCGCTATGGCTCAGGCGGGTGATGTGGGCGAGGCCATCTTTGCCCGCTTCCAGCACAACGTAGATGGTGTCGCCGCCTTGTACGCCGGGGGGTAGGGTGTGCTCTTTCTCCTCTTCCGGGAAGGCCAACGCCAGATAGCGGCCACGCAGCACATCAAGCGGGTCAACCGGCTGCAATTCCAGACGCAGTGCGACGCCTTCACGCAGAATGCCCTCACCACGCACCACCTGTATCAGGGGTACAGCCCATTGCAGGGCAAAAATCAGGGGTAGCAACAATAAGACGAGACGGTTTTTCATGCGGATACTCCGTTCGGACGCGGGCGGCGGGCGAGGTGCAGGTTGACGATGAAGAAGGCAAGACCGGCGATGATGAAGACCAGCCCCTTGATCCACAGCGGCATGTTGTCGCCAACGAAACGCAGGAACAGCGCCATCAGCACCCAGATGAGCGCCGAATTGACGGCAAAGAGGCTGCGGTCAAGGTCAAGCCGCGCGCGCCACAGGCCGAGGACGATAATGAAGACGGTTGGCAGCCACGGCCATGCATCGCCGTAACGGATAGGCATCCCCTGCGAGGCGAGGAGATGCACCGCGATGCCGCTTGCCACGAACAGTACATCCCACCATTCCAGCCGCCGCCAGCGGCTGGCGGCAAAGAGCAGCAGCACGCCGCTTACCGTCAGCAGCCGCAGATCGGCCAGCAGCGAGTCGATTAAGTTGTTGTACATCAAGAAATCCGCGCTGAACAGAAGCAGCAAGGCGAGGGCGATTTTACTGAGCAATACCATCACATTGCGCCAGGCGGGCAACAGGGTGCGGCTGGCGAGGTAGAAAGCGGACAGGCAGACCCAGGCGGACAAGGAGCCGAGGTTGTGGCTGTTGGCGCAGAGAATCAGGATAAAGACGACGCTGTGCAGCGCGGCAAACGTGCGCCACACGCCCGCTTGGGCGCCGTAAGACTGCTGTCGCTGCCGTTGCCACAAGAGCCACGGCAAAAATGCGGCGGCATAACCCAGATATTCCCATTCTCCTAAGGCAGAGGTGGATAAAGCATACCCGCTATGCGAGCCGAACACATGCGCCAGAAACGCTGCGAAAAATGCCACCGCCCAACTGCGCGCGACATAAACCAGCGGCAGCGTCAGCAGCAGCCAGACGCGCAAAAACGCGGGCAGATTTTCTTCCACATGATACGTCTGCGCGATCAGGCCAATCGCCGCACCAACCGACAGCGTGACCAGAAGCGCACTGCCCTCGCGCCACACCGTACTCGCCGGGCGACGCCAGCAGGCAAAAAAGAGCGCCGCCTGCGACAAGACGAGCGGCGTCAGTGACAACACCACCCGCAGCGGGCGCGACAAACTGGCCCAGTTAGCGGCAAAAAGCGCGATAACCCCCGCGCCGACACAGAGCGCGGCAAAAAGCGACAGCACCATTTGCCACCACTGTCCCCGATGCTGCACGGGCAGCGCGTAACGCGCCCGCAACAGCGCCGCCTGTTCGGGGGAAATCCAGCCGCTTGCCTCCCACTGGGGCAGTTCGGCCAACAACTCACGGGAAAACGCCACGCGTCGGTTCATACGATCCTCCTGAATAAGATGGCGTCATGATACGGAATATTCGTATCCATAAAGATGAAGAAAATTATGGCAAACACGGTAGTTACCAGTCATGCGCCAAGCGGGATAAACGCTGGGCTCGCGGGCAGCCGCCAAGCGGGACAAACGCTGGGTTTGTATTCCCCCCTTCCGGCCTTCGGCCACCTTCCCGGGTACCCATGAAAAAAATGCGAGCATTTTTTTCATGGGAGCCCCGTCCCCCGCAAGCGGGGGAAGGGATTTTTTCCGTACAAAATTCGGGCTTGGGCGCGCGCCAAGCGGGATAATCTCTGGGTTCGCGCCAAGCGGGATAAACACTGAGCCCGCCAAGCGGGATAAATGCTGGGTCCGCGCCAAGCGGGATAGATTCCCACCTGTCTCACCACGGTAATTCACTCTGCCGCGTTTCCACTGCTTCTTGCAGGCCGGAATAGGTGACGCCGACGAGGCGCACGGGTTTCGTCGGCGCGATGTCGTGTAGCAGGCGTGCGATCCAGTAGTGCGCGTCGTTTTCCCGGGTGAACGGGGTGGAAACGCTGCGGCTGCGGGTGATTTGCGAGAAGTCGTGGTATTTGAGTTTGATGGTCAGGGTATGCGGATGCAGGTGGCGTTTTTGTACGTCGGCAAAGGCGTCCTGGTTTTGCGCGAGGAGCGCCTGATAGAGGGCGGGGATGCCTTCGAGGTCGTGGATGAAGGTGGTTTCGCTGCCGATGGATTTGCGCTCGCGTGTGGGTTCGACGGGGCGCAGGTCGATGCCACGCGCCATGTGGTAGTAAAAGTCGCCATGTTTGCCGAAGGCCTGACGCAGGCTTTCCGCCGAGAATCGCAGCAGGTCGGCGCCGGTTTTGATGCCAAGTGCGTGCATATGGGTGGCGGTCGCCTTGCCGATGCCGTGAAAGCGCTCAATCGGCAGTGAAGCAGCGAAGGCCGGGCCTTCGGCGGGGGTGATGACGGCGAGGCCGTCCGGTTTGTTCAGGTCGGAGGCGATTTTCGCCAGCATTTTGTTGTAGGAAACGCCCGCCGAAGCGGTAAGCCCGGTCGCGGCGCGGATTTCCGCGCGCAGGCGTTCGGCGATGCGTGTCGCCGAACCGCGCTCGTGCGGGCTGTTGCTCACGTCCAGATAGGCTTCGTCCAGCGAGAGCGGCTCGACCAGGTCGGTGATGGCGAGCATCAGCGCGCGGATTTGCAGGCTGACGGCGCGGTAGGTCTCGAAACGCGGCGGCACGAGGATGACGTGCGGGCAGAGTTGCAGGGCGCGGTGTGAGGACATCGCCGAGTGCAGGCCGTAGCGCCGCGCTTCGTAGCTGGCCGCTGCCACCACACCGCGTTCCTGCGGCGGTCGCGCGACGATAAGCGGTTTGCCGCGCCAGGCAGGGTTGTCGCGTTGTTCGACGGAGGCAAAGAAGGCATCCATGTCGATGTGGATGATTTTGCGG
>CAURDG010000011.1:0-16897 GCA_963523555.1 uncultured Cardiobacterium sp. | reverse complement strand
TATCCCGCTTGGCGGCAGCCCGTGAGGCCAGTGTTTATCCCGCTTGGCGGCAGCCTGTGAGCCCAGGTTTTATCTCGCTTGGCGGCCGCCCGTGATCCCAGGTTTTATCCCGCTTGGAGGTCGCCCGTGAGGCCAGCGTTTATCCCGCTTGGCGGCTGTCCGTGAGGCCAGTGATTATCCCGCTTGGCGGCTGTCCGTGAGGCCAGTGATTATCCCGCTTGGCAGCCGCCTGCGAGGCCAGGTTTTATCCCGCTTGGCGGCAGCCCGTGAGCCCAGGTTTTATCCCGCTTGGCGGCAGTCCGCGAGGCCAGGTTTTATCCCGCTTGGCGACTGTCCGTGGGTCCAAGTTTTATCCCGCTTGGCGGCAGTCCATGAGCCCAGGTTTTATCCCGCTTGGCGGCAGCCCGTGAGGCCAGTGTTTATCCCGCTTGGCGGCTGCCTGTGAGGCCAGTGTTTATCCCGCTTGGCGGTCGCCCGTGAGGCCAGTGTTTATCCCGCTTGGCGGCTGTCCGTGAGGCCAGTGTTTATCCCGCTTGGCGGCCGCCCGTGAGCCCAGGTTTTGTCCCACTTGGCGGCCGCCCAAGGGAAATCAGCAGGCCTTACTTGCCCTGTTTGACGACCTCCACCAAATCACCATAGCCTGCCGCCGCCATGTCTGCCAGCGGGATGAAGCGCAGGCTGGCGCCGTTGATGCAGTAGCGCAGGCCGCCTTTGTCTTTGGGGCCGTCTGGGAAGACGTGCCCCAGGTGCGCGTCGGCGACGCGGCTGCGCACTTCGGTGCGGTGCATGTTGTAGCTGGTGTCGTCGTGTTCGGTGATGACGGCGCGGCTGATGGGTTTGGTGAAGCTCGGCCAGCCGCAGCCGGAATCGTATTTGTCAGCAGAGCTGAACAGCGGTTCGCCGCTGACCACATCCACGTAGAGACCGGGCGTAAACTGGTGGTCGTAGGCATGCGAGAAGGGGCGCTCGGTGGCGCTGTTCTGCGTGACTTCGTAGGCTTCCGCCCCCAGGGTTTGCCGCAGGGTGGCGGCGTCGGGTTTGTGGTATTTGCCCGCATCAATCACGGGTTCGCCGTTTGGGTCACGCTTGGCTTGGGGCTTGTCGAGCGGGATGTCGGCTTTGTGGATATCGATGTGGCAGTAGCCGTTCGGGTTTTTCGCGAGGTAGTCCTGGTGGTATTCCTCAGCTTTGTAATAGTTGGCAAGCGGCAGGTTTTCGACCACGAGGGGCTTTTGGTGCCGCTTCTGTTCTTCGGCAAGCGCTTTTTCGACGATGCCGCGTTCGGCGGCGTCGGTGGTGTAAACCCCGGTGCGGTATTGCGTACCCCGGTCGTTGCCCTGTTTGTTGAGCGAGGTGGGGTCGATGACGCGGAAGTAGTATTGCAGGATGTCGGCAAGGCTGATGCGCGCCGGATCGTAGGTGATTTTTACGGTCTCGGCGTGGCCGCTGCCGCGAATGACGTCTTCGTAGCTGGGGTTGGCCGTCTTGCCGTTGGCGTAGCCGGATTCGGCGTCGATGATGCCGGGGATGCGCTCGAAGTAGGCTTCAAGTCCCCAGAAGCAGCCGCCAGCGAGGTAGATAGTCTGGGTGGTCATGGGTTGGGCTCCTTGTGCTTTGGGCGTGTAGTGGGTGGTTTGCGCGCTGATGTCCGCTTCCGGATTTTTGATGAGGGCGAGGGCCTGGTCGCGGGTGATGTGGCCTTTGATGACGCGGGCGATATTGCCGCGCGCATCGAGCAGCACCCAGCTCGGATAGACAGCGACGCCGCTGTCACGGGCGATATCGCCGCCGTCGTTGATAAGCACGGGCGGGTAGGGCGTTTTCAGACCGCTGATCCAGCTACGGAAGGCGGCGGGTTCCTGTTCGCCCAAATGGCCGGGCGAAGCGATGCTGATGAGGTTGATGTCCTTAAAGGCGCTGTCTTTGTGCCACGCGGCGGTTTCTTCGAGGGTGGCGAGGCAGAGCGGGCACCAGCTTGCCCAGTATTTGATGAGGGTGGGTTTGCCGCGTTCGAGATAGGTGGCGGCGGGGGCACCGTCGGCCGTCGGCAGGGTGGCGAGGCGCTGCGGCAGGTTCTGCAGGGTCTCGGCGCGGTTCGGTGCGGCGGGAGCGGCCAGGGTCGGGGCGGCGGCAAAGGCGGCGAGCGTCAGGACAAAGAGGGTATGTGTTTTCATATTCGTGGTTTTGTGTGGGTTCGCTATGGATTATAGGGGTGACGGCTGATGGTAGTGTCTTGTTCTGCTGCGCGGGCGTCTTGCAGTCGTGAACATCCGGCAAGAAAAAACCCGCCTGTCGGCGGGTTTTAGGTGCTGCTTGATGATCAAGCGGCTGCTTTGTTGCAAGCGTCAGCGCATTCAAGGCAGGCTTCGTGGCAGGCTTTGCACTCAGCGTGGTGGTCGGCGTGCTCTTTGCAAGCCTCGGCACATTGTTTGCAGGCTTCGGCGCATTGTTTGGCGACGGCAGCCAGCAGGGGGGCGTTTTGGGCGGCGAGATTGTTGGTCGCATCGCACAATGCCAGCATTTGGTTAACGGCTTTGGCGCAGGCTTCCATGGTTTTGTCGCCGGCGGCAAGCTGGTTGATGCAGTGGTTGAGGCAGACGCGACCAGCAGCCAGGCAGGCAGCGGTGGCTTTGAGCAGGTCTCCGTTGACTTTGCCGGTGGCAGCAGCAGCGCCATGGGCATGAGCGTGAGCGTGATCTTCGGCAGCGGCGGTCGCGGCGGCGGTGAGGGCGAGGGTGGCGGCAGCAGCGCCGATGAATGTTCTGCGTTCCATGTTGTTCTCCGGAATGACGTTGAAATAAGTCCCCGTTTGGGGGCGGCGCAGTATAACGGCGTCCCCAGGTTTCTCTCAATTTTATTCGTCAAAATGCAAGTATCGGCAGCAGTTGACGTTTTTCCCCCGCTTGCCTAAGGTGCTTGCCGCTTTTTATGAAGTTTACGTTATGAAATCCGTCTGATGCCGTGTTTCGTACTCCTGTTCGCCGCAGTCAGGCATCAGCGCCAATTCGCGGAAACTCACTTAGCCAAGGATGACCCATGCCCCACAGATACAAAATCGTTACCCCCAAGCGCATCGGCTATCGCACCACCGGCAGTATCGCTATTGATGACCGCCTTAATTTCACCCTGCACGGCGGCAGCATAAAAAAGCACTATTTGCCCACGGACCTTGATAAGGCACAATGGGCGGCCAATGATCCCTTTGTCCGTTTAAGCCATCGCCCTGATGTTTTATTCTGGGTTTTAATCGTCTCATTTCTTTTGATTGGGCAAATGCTGCCGTTTAGAGGACAAGAGAAAAGAATTATTTTTATGGTTTTTCTTGCTGGTGTGGAAGTTATGGCTGTATTTATCTATTTTGCACCAATACATTATCTGGACTTGTTCTTTCATGATGGTAGGAAAATCACCATAAAAGCACCGTTATCGTTAGCGGAAGGATTAAATCCTCGCAGTATGACAATACATTATTTTGGTCGCTTTTATAATAAAGAGATAGGTAAGACAACCGTTAGTAACAGCTATGACTTTACCGTACAAGAAGCAGAGCAATTGCCGCAATATTATCCACTATATACGTTACAGAAAGCAGCATGGAAGTATGCCAAAAATAATCAGACACCTTATGCAGATATTTTGACAGGAACTATCTTATTTTTGATCGTATCATTCCTTATCTATTTTATTTTTCCTTTTTTGAATGGTAGTCTGCACGAACCTACAATAGCAGAAGCTATTTTTTATGCTTCAATGGTGTTGATATCAGAGTTATTGAGAGGAGGTCGTTATTATCTCTCTCTGACCTTTGCCGATGGTAAACAATACCTCGTGAATGCCTCGCCGGCTTTCGCCCGTCATTTGCGGATGCGCAAACCAATATTAGCCCTGCCTGTTTAAGAAAAGGATATGATATGAGCCGCACTTATAAAATTGTCAGCCCCAGTCGTTATCGTGCCAAAACCCTCGGCACTATTACCATGGATGATAAGCGTCAATTCACCATTCATCTGCATGGTGCGGGGGCACGCCGTTATCCGCTTGATACCCTGAAAAATGCCGCCTGGCTGGCAGATAAAGGATTATCCACGCTGCCTGACCGTCCTTTTCTGTTTTTCTTCGCCTTTTTTCTCTGCTTCAGCATCATCGGCGGTTTTTCCAGTATCGTCCTGACGGGATATGTCATGGGTTTCTTTATCCCGCTAATCGCTGCACTGGCAGCAACCATTTATATTATTCTCGCGCCGACTCACAATGTGCGTCTTTCTTTTACAGACAATACTGAGGTTATTGCCAGACTACCTTATTTTATTGCAGCCTCTTTGGTGGAGAGACATTACAAGCTTTATACGCCTTGCTCCGGCTGGCGTAAATATGAACGGGCGGGTAGTGTCACCATTAACGCGCGCTATGATTTCTCGGTGTATGAGGATGGAAGAGAAGATGGCTATTACGCACTTACTGATTTGCAAAGTGTGCAATGGGTTTATAATGACAAATTTGCCAAAATTTTCCGTCATCCTTTGGGGAATATGCTTTTTAATATTTTATCTTTTTCCCTCTTTTTTCATCTATTGTGGTACTTTTTTCCACCTTCTAATTTCCATACGTTTGGCAGCAGGACGAGTATGATTATGTACATGACTATTCTTTCTTCAATCATGAAATTTTTCGACAATCCGCAATTATTATCCCTGAATTTTGCTGATGGCAGGCGGATTGTGGTATTCATGCCACCGCAGTTCTGCAAAAAATGGCAAAAAGAAAATCCTGCATTAGACCTATTCAAATCATGACGCTATATCGCTACCCCATCATCATTCCCCGCCGCTTGATGGATAAGACAATCGGCATGGTCATCTTTGACGGCAAGCAATTCACCCTGGATAACGGCAAAAGTTATCCCGACGAGGCATTGTCCGATATGCGTTTTGGCGCTATCGGCTATCCGGCGCGGACATTGTGGTCGTTTTTATTGTTTCTGGCCGTGTCGCTCAGTTGCTTATTGTTGTCCGCCCTGTTTTTTTATGTCGTTTCCGGAGCCGATTTGCTGGAAACCGCTTTCTCTTTTGTCGGTCTTATCTGTATTGTCATTGGAATATGGGCAGTCGGGCATTTCCAGCCGCGAGAGTATTTGCAACTGGTCTTTATCGACGGCAATGCCATTATTCTGCGCGCGCCCCGTTCTTTTCTGCCGTTATTAAGCCGGCTAAAGCCGGAATGGGCATGGCAGGAAAGGCTGGATAATCCCTGTCCGCGCTGGGCGCGGATACCGCTGGGCCTTTGCTGCTGGGCGTTATGCGGGGTTGTGATGTATTACGCCGCCATACCGGATTGGCGGCCAGCGGATAAATTTTTCAGCGTCTGCGTCCTGGCAGAGGATTATCCGCGCTTTATCCGTTTCGCCGATAAGGCGCAATGGCAGGGGAAAACCCTCTGCCCGGCACCCTATGATTTCCAGAATGAAGAAGGTTTTTATCGCGTGACTATTCAGCGTGAAGACGATGTTTTTTATGCGGCGCTTTGGAATGATGGTCCCGCTGATCCGTTTGAATATGTTTACCGCGTCAATGATGACAGGATTACCCCGCTTAAACAGCGTAGGGGGTTGCTGATGGCGCGCGCTGTGAGCATCATCTTTGCCGCTTTTCCCGCCGCTTTTTTATATGCCCTGATTAAGGTGCTGTGGCGTTTTTATTTACGGAGGCGGTATGCATCGCGCTGAGTTATTGGAGGAAATTGCCGGGCGTTACGGCGTAGCGGCGGAATACCCGTGGCGGCGCTATCCGCAATATGCAGTTTTCCGCCATGCGGGCAACCGTAAATGGTTTGCCGTGCTGATGAACCCGCCGGGGCGCAAACTCGGCCTTGCGACGGAAGATGAAGTTGCCATCCTCAATGTCAAAATCCGCGCCGAGGAAAACAGCCTGCTGCGCGGCATGGATGGCGTCCTGCCCGCCTACCACATGAACAAGGAACACTGGGTCAGCCTGCGCCTTGACGTGTTGCCCGATGCCACGCTGCTGGATTTGCTGGCAGACAGTTATGCCCTGACCCGCGCTAAAATGCGCCGTGTCTCGCCCCGGACGACTTTTTATGACCAGGAAAGCATCATGAATGACATTACCGATACCCTGAAAAACGGGCCCACCGCGCAAACTGCGACAGACGCTGCTTACGAGCAATGGTTCCGCGAAAAAGTCACCCGTTCGCTTCATGATCCGCGCCCAGCCATACCGCATGATGAAGCGATGGCGCAGGTTGAAGCGGAATTAATGCGGCGCAGGGCGAAACGTGCTGTCCGTTAACTGGATGCCCGAAGCAATATCCGATCTTGCTGATATCGTTGATTATATTGAGCTAGACAATCCATATGCTGCCGCGCGTATCCACGAACTATTGCGGGTTTCCGCTATGACTTTGGGGGAAATGCCCTATCTCGGCAGAAAAGGGCGTGTCGCCGGAACGCGCGAACGTCTTGCACATCCAAGTTATCTCATCGTCTATCGCATCAATTCACAGTCGATAGATATCCTGAACATCATCCATACCAAACGACAATATCCTTAAAGAGTAAACCCATGGCCTCCCCCCACACCGACAAAATCCTTATCCTCGATTTCGGCTCGCAAGTCACGCAGCTGATCGCCCGCCGCGTACGCGAGGCGCATGTCTATTGCGAATTGCACCCCTACGATATGTCGCTCGCCGACATCAAAGCCTTCAATCCGAAAGGCATCATCCTCTCCGGCGGCCCCAATTCCGTTTATGACTCCGACTATCAGGCCGATACCGGCATTTTTGCCTTGGGCGTGCCCGTGCTCGGCATCTGCTACGGCATGCAGTTCATGGCGCATCATTTGGGCGGCGCGGTGCAGCCCGGCAACCAGCGCGAGTTTGGCTATGCGCAGGTAAAAACGGTTGATAGCGAGCTGACCAGCGGCATTTTTGACGGCGCGCCGCATACGCTGGACGTATGGATGAGTCACGGCGACAAGGTGAGCAAACTGCCCGACGGCTTCGTCGTCATCGGCGACACGCCGTCCTGCCCGATTGCGATGATGGAACACGCCGCCAAGCGCTTCTACGGCATCCAGTTCCACCCCGAAGTAACCCACACCAAACAGGGGCGGGCGCTGCTGGACCGCTTCGTCCTTGACATCTGCGGCGCGCGCCCCAGCTGGACGATGCCAAATTACATCGACGAGGCCGTTGCCAATATCCGCGCCCAGGTTGGCAGCGACGAAGTCATCCTCGGCCTGTCCGGCGGTGTGGATTCCTCGGTTGCCGCCGCCCTGATCCACCGCGCCATCGGCGACCAGCTCACCTGCGTTTTTGTTGACCACGGCCTGCTGCGTCTCGGCGAGGCGGAAGCGGTGATGGACATGTTCGCGCGCAACCTCGGCGTGAACGTCATCCACGTCGATGCTTCGGCAGATTTCATGGCAAAACTGGCAGGCGTGACCGATCCGGAGCAGAAGCGGAAAATCATCGGCGCGGAATTTGTCGAAGTCTTCCAGCGTGAGGCGGGCAAGCGGCAGAACGCGCGCTGGCTGGCACAAGGCACGATTTACCCGGATGTGATCGAAAGCGCGGGCGCGAAGACGAAGAAAGCCCACGCCATCAAGAGCCACCACAACGTTGGCGGCCTGCCGGAAACGCTGAACCTGCGCCTGCTCGAACCGCTGCGCGATCTCTTTAAGGACGAAGTACGCGAACTCGGTGTCGCCCTCGGCCTGCCGCGCGAAATGGTCTATCGCCACCCCTTCCCCGGCCCCGGCCTCGGTGTGCGCATCCTCGGCGAAGTGAAGCGGGAATATGCCGACCTGCTGCGCCAGGCAGATGCCATCTTCATCGAAGAACTGCGCACGACGGCGGACGAACACGGCACCTCGTGGTACGACCTCACCAGCCAGGCCTTTGCCGTCTTCCTGCCGGTGAAATCGGTGGGGGTGATGGGCGATGGCCGCACCTACGATTACGTCGTGGCACTGCGCGCCGTCATCACCAGCGATTTCATGACCGCGCACTGGGCGGAGTTGCCCTATGCGCTGCTCGGCAAAGTATCAAACCGTATCATCAACGAAGTGCGCGGCATCAACCGCGTGGTCTATGACGTGAGCGGCAAACCGCCGGCGACAATTGAGTGGGAATAAGCGGCAAAAAGCGGCAGGGCAGGGCGGTTAAAACCGCCCTGTTTTTTTGTGCGCTCTTCGTACACGACAACCCCGTAACCGCTTGGCGCAAGCCCAGCATTTTCGCCGCTTGGCAAGGACGCAGTGTTTACGCCGCTTGGCGGATCCAGTGTTTGCGCCGCTTGGCGAGAACCCAGTGTTTGCGCCGCTTGGTGGGTCCAGTGTTTATACCGCTTGGCGAGCCCAGTGTTTATCTCGCTTGCGTGGGCTCAGGGTTTGTTAGCACCTTCGGGGTGCAGGCCGATGCCACGGTGCCGTTCGTGCAGGCGGGCGAGGACAGCGGGCCAGTCTAGGCCGCGCGCGTGCAGCAGCACGGTGAGGTGGTAGAGCAGATCGGCGATTTCGCCGCTGAGTTCGTCATCTTCGCCGGCAACCGCTGCCAGCGCGGTTTCCACGCCTTCTTCGCCGACTTTTTGCGCGATTTTTGTGAGGCCGCGCGCGTGCAGGCGGGCGGTGTAGGAGGTGGCCGGGTCGGCGTTTTTGCGGGCGGCGAGTTCGTCCGCCAGTTGTGCGAACCACGGCCAGCCCGGCGGCGGTTCGCGGTCGTAGGCGTGAAAGCAGCTCGTCGCGCCGGTGTGGCAGGTGGGGCCCTGCGGTTCGGCGAGGATGAGCAGGGTGTCGTTGTCGCAGTCGAGGCTCATGGCACAGACGCCGAGGTAATGGCCTGAGGTTTCGCCTTTGGTCCACAGGCGCTGTTTGCTGCGCGAATAGAAGGTGACGCGGCCTTCGGCCTGTGTTTTTGCCAGCGCGGCGGGGTTCATGTAGCCGAGCATGAGGACGGTGCCGCGCGTGGCGTCCTGCACGATAACGGGTAACAGGCCGTTGATTTTTGCCCAGTTGATGTGTTTCTCCATGTGTTCTCCGGTATTGGGTGTCTGGTGATGGGCCTACGGGCTTAGGTGCCCGCCAAGCGGCGTAGTTACGCGCTCAGCGCCGCACTTCGATGCCTTCTGCCGCGAGGTAGGTTTTCAGTTCGCCGATGTGGATGCTGCGTTTGTGGAAGACGCTGGCGGCGAGCGCACCATCGACGTTGGCGTCCAAAAAGGCGTCGCGGAAGTGTTCTTTGGCACCGGCGCCGCCTGAGGCGATGAGCGGCACGCGACAAGCGGCGCGCACGTATTTGAGTTGGTCAAGGTCGTAGCCCTGGCGCACGCCGTCGCGGTTCATCATGTTGAGGACGATTTCCCCGGCGCCGCGCTGCTGCACCTCTTCCACCCAGTCGAGCAGCAGGCGGCCGCTGCTGCGGCTGTGGGCGGCGTCGCCGGTGTATTGATATACGCGGTATTCGCCGCTTTCCGCGTCGTGCCAGCTGTCGATGCCGACGACGACGGCCTGCACGCCGAAGCGTTCGGCGAGTTCGTTGATGAGTTTCGGTCGCGCCAGCGCCGGGCTGTTCACCGAGATTTTGTCGGCGCCGTCGGCGAAGAGGGCAGCGGCGGTGGTGACGCTGTCGATGCCGCCGGCGACGCAGAAGGGGATGTCGAGGGTTTCGCTGACGCGGCGCACCCAGTGTTTGTCGACGCTGCGGCGCTGGGTGGAGGCGGTGATGTCGTAGAAGACGAGTTCGTCGGCGCCTTCGGCGGCGTAGCGCGCGGCCAGCGGCAGGATGTCGCCGATGGTTTCGTGGTCGCGGAATTGCACGCCTTTGACGACTTGGCCGTCGCGGACGTCCAGGCAGGGGATTATGCGTTTGGCCAGCATGTGAGTGCCTCCTTCAGGGTGATGCGGCCGTCGAGCAGGGCGCGGCCAGTGATGATGCCGCTAACGCCGCTGCCGTCGAGGGCGCGGATGTGGTCGAGGTTGCCGATGCCGCCTGAGGCCTGGATGTTGAGCTCTGGGTAGGCGGTGTGCAGTTCGCGGTAGAGCGCGGTGTTCGCGCCTTGCAGGGTGCCGTCGCGGCTGATGTCGGTGCAGAGGATGTGGCGCAGGCCATGCGGCTGGTAGGCGGTGATGAGGTCGGAGAGGGTTTGCTGGCCGCCCTCCTGCCAGGCGTTGTGGGCGACGTAGTAGTGGCCGTCGGCGCCGGGATGGACGTCAAGGGCGAGGACGAGGCGGTCGCCGCCGTAGGTTGCGAGCCAGTTTTGCACGGTGGCGGGCGCTTTGACGGCGAGCGAACCGATGACGATGCGCGCCGCGCCTGCCGCCAGCAGGGCGTCGATGTCGGCGCTGCTGCGGATGCCGCCGCCGATTTGTACTGGCAGCGGGCAGGCGGCGATGAGGCGGGTAATCAGCGCGGTTTGTCGCGCCGCCGGGTCGCGTGCGCCGCTGAGGTCAACGAGGTGCAGGCGTTCGGCACCTTCGGCGGCGTATTGTTGGGCGCGGGCGATGGGGTCGGCGCCGTAGTCGGTCTGGCGGTTGTAGTCGCCCTGGTAGAGACGGACGATTTGTCCGTCGATGAGGTCGAGGGCGGGGATGATGGGGGTGGTGTTCATGGGTTTTCCGGTTGTGGGGTGAGTAGTGTGCTGACGGTAACCAGGGTGTAACCCTGGGCGCGCAGACCGTCGATGATGTGCGGCAGTGCTTCGCGCTCGGCGCGGCAGGCATCAGGGCAAAACGGGTGCAGCAGGATGATGGCGCCGTTGTGCGCCTGGGCGAGGGCGGCAGCGGTGATGGCTTCGGCGCTGGGTGGCTGGTGGCGGGCGGGTTCGCTGTCCCACATCACGGTGGTGATGTGGTGGCGGGCGAGGTACCACGGCAGGCCGAGCAGTTTTTTGCCGTAGGGCGGGCGGAAGTGGATGGGGCCGTGGTAGCCGGCGGCGCGGATCAGGGCGTTGGTGTCTTCGATTTCGCGCGCGATGAAGGCCGGCGAACGCAGCAGGAAGCGCCGGTGGCTGTAGGAGTGGTTGCCCAGTTCGTGTCCGGCGGCGGCAATGCGCTGCGCCGCCTGCGGGTAGCGCGCCATGTTTTCGCCGATCATGAAGAAGGTGGCCTGCACGTTTTTTTCGGCCAGCACTGCCAGCACGGCGTCGCTGGTGCTTTCGCTTGGCGCATCATCGAAGGTGAGGGCGATGTGTTTGTGATCATTCGCGCCGTGGCAGACGAGGTCGCCGAGGAGCTGGTAGCAGCGGGCGTTCATCAGCAGGTAGAGGCCGACGGCGGCGACCAGGGTCAGGGTTATGGTCAGCAGGATTTTGTTTTTCATTGTTTCTCGCTTGATGGGGGATGGCTGGGGCTATGTGGGGTTGTCCCGCTTGGCGCCGGCCTCAGGTGTTGTGGATGAAGTTATGGAGCAGGCGGGCACCGGCGCTGCCGCTGCTTTCGGGGTGGAATTGCACGCCGTAGTAGTTGTCCCGGGCGAGGGCTGCGGCGAAGGGGATGCCGTAGTCGCAGGTGGCGATGGTGGCGGGGCTTTCGAGGACGGCGTAGCTGTGCACGAAGTAGTAGTGGCTGTCCGGCGGGATGTCGGCAAAGAGCGGGTGGCCGGGCGTGGCGTGGACGCGGTTCCAGCCCATATGCGGCAGCGGCAGGTCATGCGCAGGCAGGCGCGTGGTCTCACCGGGGATGAGGCCGAGGGTGGCGAGGTCACCTTCGGCGGAATGCGCGGTGAGGAGCTGCATGCCGAGGCAGATGCCGAGCAGCGGCTGGGTCGCGTGCTGGATAACGGGGATGAGGCCGCGCGCGGTGAGGCTGGCCATGGCGGCGCTCGCCGTGCCGACGCCGGGCAGGAGCAGTTTGTCGGCAGCGGCGATGGCGGCGGGTTCGGCGCTGATGTCGGCGTGGATGCCCAAGCGTTTTAAGGCATGGTGCAGGGAGGCGAGGTTGGCGCAGCCGGTGTCGATGATGAGGGTGTTCATAGGGTTCCTTTGCTGCTGGGCAGGCGGTCGTCTTCGATGCGCAGTGCCTGACGCAGGCAGCGGCCAAAGGCTTTGTAGAGGCTTTCGGTTTTGTGGTGGTCGTTGCGGCCGGTGGTTTCGAGGTGCAGGGTCGCGCCGAGGCTTTGCGCCAGCGAGTAGAAGAAGTGTTCGGTCATTTCGGTGCTGTAAGCGCCGAGCATGGGTCGCTTGAAGCGGGCGCGGAAGTGCAGGTAGGGGCGGGCGGAGAGGTCGAGGGCGCAGCGGGCGCGGCTTTCGTCCATGGGCAGGATAAAGCCGAAGCGGGCAAGGCCGCGTTTGTCGCCGAGGGCTTCGCGCAGGGCCTGGCCGAGGGCGAGGGCGCTGTCTTCGATGGTGTGGTGGTCGTCGATGTGCAGGTCGCCGTGGCAGGTGAGGTGCAGGCGGAAGCCGCCGTGGGTGGCGATTTGATCGAGCATGTGGTCGAAGTAGCCGATGCCGGTGTGGATGTCGCTGAGGCCCGCTTCGTCCAGCCATACTTCGGCGCGGATGTCGGTTTCGCGCGTTTTGCGTTCGACGACGGCGTGACGCGGTGTCCGCCCGGCGGGGTTGCCGGCGATGTTTTTGTGCAGGAGTTTTTCGGCGATGTGCGTCCAGTTCATGTTGCTGCGGTGGTAGTGGATGCCACGGATACCGAGGTTGCGCGCGAGTTCGAGGTCGGTTTCGCGGTCGCCGATGGTGTAGCTGTCCGCCGGATCGAAGCGTTGGGCGGCGATGTCGTCGGCGAGCAGGCCGGTCTGCGGTTTGCGGCAGGTGCAGCCGTCTTCGGGGCGGTGCGGGCAGACGTAGATGGCAGCGAAATGGATGCCCTGGCTGGCGAGGATGTCGAGCAGTTTTTGCTGGGGTTTGTCGAAGTCGGCGCGGGGGAAGCTCTCCGTGCCGAGGCCGTCCTGGTTGCTGACCATGACGAGGCGGTAGTGTTTTTGTAGTTGGATGAGGGCGGGGATGACGCCGGGTTCGAGGGCGAGTTTTTCCAGGGTGTCGATTTGCCGGCTGGGCAGGGGTTCGTCGATGAGGGTGCCGTCACGGTCGATGTAGAGGGTGGGTTGCATGGTGGGTTCCTGGTTTGGGTTTTGGGAAAGCGCGTGGTTATCCCGCTTGGCGGCGGTTTAGCATTGTTTCAGCACGGTCAGGGTTTCTGTCATTTCAGTGGCGCTGCCGATGGTGATGCGGATGTGGTCGGCGAGACCGAGGGCGTTCTGCTGGCTGCGGGTGATGATGCCGGCGGCGCTGAGGGCGGCGAAGGTGCGCGGGCCGTCGTGGCAGTGGATGAGCAGGAAGTTGGCACCGCTGGGTTCGACGTGCTTGACGGCGGGCAGGGCGCGCAGGGCGGCAGCGAAGTGTTCCCGCTCGGCGAGGGTGGCAGCGACGCGTGCGCGCATGAGCCTGAGGCCGTCCGCTTGCAGGGCCTGGGCGGCGAGGTCGGCCACCGGGCCGGGCAGCGGGTAGGGGGCGATGGTTTTTTGCAGCAGGGCGATGAGTTCGGGGTTGGCGAGGGTGAAGCCGCAGCGCAGGCCGGCGAGGGCGAAGGCTTTGGACAGGGTACGGATGATGGCGAGGTGCGGGTAGTGGGGCAGGACGTCAACGAGGCTCTCGACCGGGCTGTATTCGATGTAGGCTTCGTCCACGGCGACGATGGCGCGTCCAGCGGTCATTTTTAGCAGGGCGAGCAGGTCGGCGCGGTGCAGCAGGGTGCCGGTGGGGTTGTTGGGGTTGCAGATGTAGAGGATTTTTACGCCGGGCAGTGCTTTTTCGATGGCGGGCAGGTCGAGCTGCCAAGCGGCGGTGAGCGGCACGGTTTTTTGCGGCAGGCCGAGGGTGGCGGCGCTGACGGCGTACATGCCGTAGGTGGGCGGGCAGTGCAGCACCGCGTCGCCGGGTTCGCAGAAGGTTTTGAGCAGCAGTTCGATGGCTTCGTCGCCGCCCCGGCTGACCAGCACGTTCTTTGGTGTCAGGCCGGCATAGGCGGCGTAGGCGTTAATGACGGCGGCGGGCTGCGGTTCGGGGTAGCGGTTGTAGTCGCTTTTGCTGAGGTGCAGGGCGGGCGCGTCCGGTGCTTCGTTGGCGTTCAGCCAGGTGTGGCCGGCACCGCCGAGGCGGCGGGCGGATTGGTAGGGGCTGAGGGCGCGGATGTTGGCACGGGCGAGGTCGGCGATGGTCATGGTTGGTCTCCGGTGGTTTCGAGGCGGATGCGCACGGCTTCGCGGTGCGCGTCCAGTTGTTCGGCGGCGGCGAGGGTCATCACGGCGGGGGCGAGGGCGCGGAAGCCGTCGTCGCTGAGTTCTTGTACGGTCATGCGTTTCATGAAGTCGGCGATGCCGAGGCTGGAGCTGCTGCGGCTGTGGCCGTAGGTGGGCAGGACGTGGTTGGTGCCGCTGGCGTAGTCGCCCATGCTTTCCGGGCTGTAGGCGCCGAGGAAGATGGAGCCGGCGTTCTCGATAGTGGGCAGGAGGGCGCGCGGGTCGGCGGTCTGCACGATAAGGTGTTCCGGCGCGTAGGCGTTGCTGATGGCGACGGCCTGTTGCAGGTCAGCGGCGAGGATGGCGCGGCTGTGGGCGAGTGCTGCGGCAGCGGTATCACGGCGCGGCAGACGGGCGAGCTGGCGGGCAAGTGCGGCGTCGGTGCGGACGATGAGTTCGGCGCTGGGGCTGACAAGGATGACCTGGCTGTCGGCGCCGTGTTCAGCCTGGGAGAGCAGGTCGCTGGCGATGTAGTCCGGGTTGGCAGTATCGTCGGCGATGACCAGCACTTCCGAGGGGCCCGCTTCCATGTCAATGGCGGTGCCGAGGGCGCGGGCGCGGCGTTTGGCGGCGGTCACGTAGGCGTTGCCGGGGCCGTAGATTTTGTCCACCGGCGCGATGCTTTCGGTGCCCAGGGTTAGGGCGGCGATGGCTTGCGCGCCGCCGACGGCGTAGAGGTGTTCGACGCCGCAGAGGCGGGCGGCATAGAGGGTGGCATAGGCGACGGGCGGCGGGGTGCAGAGGATGATGTCGCGGCAGCCCGCGAGGCGGGCGGGGATGGCGAGCATGAGCACGGTGGAGAAAAGCGGCGCGCTGCCGCCGGGGATGTAGAGGCCGATGCGTTCCAGCGGGCGGTTGAGGAGGGCGCAGCGCACGCCGGGCTGGGTTTCGATTTCCAGCATGGGTGGCGGCAGTTGCGCGCGGTGGAAGGTTTCGATGTTGGCTTTGGCGGTGGCGAGTGCCTGTTTGAGTTCGGCAGGGACGCGCGCGGCGGCGGCATCAATTTCCGTAGCGCTGATGCGCAGCTCGTCGCGCTGCACGTGGTCGTATTTGGCGGTAAGGGTGCGCAGAGCAGCGTCGCCTGCGGCTTCAACTTCGGCGAAGATGGCAGCGACGGCGGCATCAATGTCGGCGGCGATGGTTTGCGCCGGGCGGCGCAGGGCGGCGCGGCGGGCGGTGGGATCGAGTGCGTTCCAGTTCAGGGTTTGCATGGGGCCTCCTCAGGCAAGCATTTTTTCGATGGGCAGGACGAGGATGGAGCTCGCGCCTTCGCCGCGCAGGGCTTCCATGGTTTCCCAAAAGAGGGTTTCCTGGCTGACGGCGTGCACCGCCACTTTGTCGTCCGCACCGGCGAGCGGCAGGATGGTGGGGTTTTCCACGCCGGGCAGCAGGCGGGTGATGGCGGTGAGGCGGTCGCGTGGCGCGTGCAGCATGATGTATTTGGATTCGGCAGCTTGTTGCACGCCGCGAATGCGGGTGAGGATTTTGTCCACCAGCGCCTGTTTTTCCGGAACAAGCGGCTCGGCGCGCTGGATGAGGCAGGCTTGCGAGCGGTAGATGACTTCGACTTCGCGCAGGCCATTCGCTTCCAGGGTTGCCCCGCTGGAAACAAGGTCGCAGATGGCGTCGGCCAGTCCGGCACGCGGCGCGACTTCTACCGAACCGTTGAGCAGGATGGTGCGGCAGGCGACGCCGCGCGTTTGCAGTGCCTGTTTCAAGAGGTGCGGGTAGGAAGTGGCGATGGTGCGGCCATTGAGTGCAGCTAGGCCGTCGAAAGGGGCATCTTGCGGCACGGCCAGCGACAGGCGGCAGTGGCCGAAGTCGAGGCGGCAGAGGCGGGCGTAGTCGCAGGCTTCGCCTTCGCTGCGCCGCGCCAGTTCTTCTTCTTCGAGGACGTTTTCGCCGACGATGCCGAGGTCAACGACACCGGCGAAAACGAGGCCGGGAATGTCGTCATCGCGCACGCGCAGCAGGTCGATGGGCAGGTTCTCGGCGCAGGCGATCAGTTTCTGTTCGGCGAGGTGGATTTTCACGCCGCAGCGGCGCAGCAGTTCTGCGGAATCAGCGCTTAGTCGTCCTTTTTTCTGCAAGGCGATGCGCAGGCGGGGTTGGGTCATGGGGTCTCCTCTGTTTGCCATTGGGGGATAAAAAAACCTCCCGGAAGCGGACTTCCGGGAGGTTGGAGGAAAGAGAGGGGAATCTCGCACCGGCCCGGAAGCGTTTCTTCCGGACGACAGCACATCAGCCCGAAAGACTTTCAGGATGATGATGGTGATGCTGACGATTGATGCGGTTCATGATGAAGTTTTCCAATTAAGACGCGGCAGACTTTACAACGATTAGGCGGGAGAAGGCAAGTGCTGCTCAACCTTACCCATGATCGCGACGGCACTACCCTGACCGTCAAGAGCAACGACGGCAGCGAGCGGATGTGCGCTGCCTGCCTTGCCTCGCCAGCCTTCATCTTCCGTCAGGCATGCAGCCTGGCGCTGCACGAAATCAGGCCGCACTACGTTACCCTCACCCTGTCTTGCGATGCCGCTTGACGAGCCCAGTGTTTTCGCCGCTTGGCGGGCCCAGGTTTACGCCGCTTGGCGGGCCCAGTGTTTACGCCGCTTGGCGGGCCCAGTGTTTT
>CAURDG010000010.1:0-18501 GCA_963523555.1 uncultured Cardiobacterium sp. | reverse complement strand
TAATCATTCTCCTGTATGAAAAAATAAACATCTTAGCTATATCCCGCTTGGCGGCCTTTCGCGAGCCCAGTATTCATCCCGCTTGGCGGCCTTCCACGAGCCCAGTATTTATTCCGCTTGGCGGCGCGCATCATTCTGCCAGCAGCCGTTCGACGATATAGCCTGCCATCAGGATGCCAAACAGTGCCGGCATGTAGGAGATGGTGCCGTTAACCGCGCGGGCACGGCCAGGTGTACCGCTCACCGGCTGGTGCGGCAAGGGTTTGCGCGGCACTTCGTCGGAAAAGATGACGGGATAGTCCAGACTGCCACCCCGCCCGCGCAGGACACGGCGCATTTCCCGCGCCAGCGGGCAGCCGACAGTGTCAGCAAGCGGCAGGATGTGGACGCGGCGCACGTCGAGACGGTTGCCCGCGCCCATTGCCGAGATAACGCCGATGCCACGCTGTTGTGCGGCGTGGACGAGCGCCGCCTTGCAGCCGATGGAGTCGATGCAGTCAGCAAGGAAATCGAGTGCGTATGGAGCAAGGAAATCCTCGCCCTGACTGGGATGAAGAAAGCGTTCTTCAATGGTGATGTGCAGTTCCGGATTGATGTCGCGCAAGCGTTCGGCCATGACGGCTGTCTTGGCGCGGCCAAGGGTGCTGTGCAGGGCGAGCAGTTGACGGTTGAGGTTAGACGGGGAAACGGTGTCATGATCAAGCAAGATGAGGTGGCCGACACCGGCGCGGGCGATGGCTTCAGCGCAGTAGCCGCCCACACCGCCGAGTCCGGCAATGAGGACGATTTTTTCGCGCAGGCGGCGGACGCCGTCTGTACCGACGAGAATTTCGGTGCGGGCATGTGGGGTGGTCATCGGGTATGTCCTTGTGGGGCGGAATGAAGGGGAGGTATGCCTGCCCGGTTAAGGTGTCGGGTCAGCGAGGCTTGGCTGGCGGCATCCGTGTGCAGGTTGAGGCTGATCATGCGGTTTTCCAGACGAAGAAAGCGTTGCAGTTTTCCTCGCTCTGGCGGCGGATAGGATTGGGGCTTTCGCCGCGCAGGTGGACGAGGTTGGCGGCAACAAGCGCAGGGTGCGCGGGGGTTAGGTTCGCCTTGATGACCAGAGAGGCGGGCAGGGAGCGGTTGGCTGGGACAGTTGCCAATTGGCGTTGCAGGCGCGCATCCGCCCAGTACGCGCGTAGCGGCAGCAATGACGATACGGCAAACGCCAGCCTCCCGCGCTTCTCTCGCAGAGACGCTAGGAACAGAAAACCAGTCGAGGTGGCAATGGCTATCGGTATAGGTAGGCATGGGCGTTTTTTCGCAGGTCACAATGTAGTGTCGCGGCGGAATGGTATATATCAGGGGTGTAGGCAATGCCATTTGGGGTTTTTCTATCAGGCTAGGGACTGTTCGTGGCACGGTATTAGCCATGAGATTTTGCTTTTTCCCTGATGAGCAGGTTATTTCCAAGTTTTCCCTAATGCTCTGTGGGCACTGACAATGCATCCCTCTGGCGTAAGGGCTATTGTTGTAAAAAGGGGCGATCGCTATATAAAAACCCCGCTGATGCGGGGCTCTATATTTCAGGCGGTAGCCATGTTTTCCCGCATGCGGCTAAGGTAGTCGCGCAGGAGTTCGCGTTCGCCTTCGTTGAAATTTTTGAGCGCCGCTTCTTTGGCCTCGACTGCAATTTCGTGCATATGATTCATTAGCGGCTGGCTTTTTTCGGTGAGGAAGATGAGGTTGGTGCGGCGGTCTTGCGGGTCCTGACGGCGGTCAAGCAGGCCGTCTTTTTCAAGTTTGTCGATTTGCCGCGTCAGCGTCATCGGCGCAAGGTCCATGTATTCGGCCAATTTGGTCTGGCTGACACCTTCGTAGCGCGAGAGGTAGGTGAGCAATGTCCATTGGGTTCGGGTGATGCCGTAGTTGCGTACCCGCCGGTCGTAGTAACGGTTCATCAGGCGCGTGGTGTCGTGCATCAGGAAGCCGAAGCCGTGACGCAGGTCATCCAGGCTGTGCTGTTCTTCTATCATGTTTTGGTCTCTTTCTTTTTCGCGGTCGCTTTGCTGCGGCTGTTTTTCCCTGTCGTACTGCCGCTTTTTTTCGCGGTTTTGCCAGCCGTCGCCTTGTTGGTTGCCCCCCGCTTCGCTTTGCGCTCTTTGGCTTTTTCGAGCAGTTCGAGCGCGGCTTCCAGTTCGAGGGTCGCGGGGTCTATCGTTTTTGGGATAGATGCGTTAATACTACCATTTGTTACATATGGACCAAAGCGACCATTTAATATTTGTAATATCTCCTCGCCATTTTTTATCTCTTTTATATATTTTTGGCTATCGGCTTCTTTTTTGGCGGCCACAAGTTCGAGGGCACGTTCGAGGGTGACGGTAAACGGGTCTTCATCTTTGGGCAGGGAAACGTAGCGCTTGCCGTAGCGGATGTAGGGGCCGTAGCGACCGATGTTGGCGACGAGTTCGCCGTCTTCTTCGCTCATGCCGATGACGCGTGGCAATTTGAAGAGTTCGAGCGCTTCTTCCAGGGTGATGGTGTCCATGCTGCGCTCGGACGGAATGCTCGCGAACTGGGGTTTTTCTTCGTCGTCTTTGCTGCCGATTTGCACGAAGGGCCCAAAGCGGCCGAAGCGGGCGGTCACAGGCTTGCCGCTTTTCGGGTCGGTGCCGAGTTCGCGCGCCTGCATGACTTCTTCGCGCGAGATGTCTTTTTTCTCGTCAAGGCGTTCGGAGAAGGCGCCCCAGAAGTCGCCAAGCAGCGGTTTCCATTGACGTTCGCCACGCGAAACGGCGTCCAGGTCATCTTCGAGGCGGGCGGTAAAGTCGTAGTCCACGTAGCGCTCAAAGTGTTTGGTGAGGAAGTCGTTGACGACTTTGCCGATGGTGGTCGGGATGAAGCGGCGGTTTTCTTGTTCGACGTATTCGCGCTCTTGCAAGGTGCCGATGATGCTGGCGTAGGTGGAGGGGCGGCCGATGCCGTTGGCTTCGAGTTCTTTGATAAGCGCGGCTTCGGAGTAGCGCGGCGGCGGCTGGGTAAAGTGCTGGCTGCCGGTGATATCGTGCAGCTGGATGCGGTCACCATTTTTCATCGGCGGCAACAGGCGGTTGTCGTCGTCTTCGTCTTTGTTGTCCTCGCGTTCTTCCTGGTACACGCTCATGTAGCCAGGGAATTTGACGGTGCTGCCACTGGCACGGAATTGGTGTTGCTCGCTGCCGGCGTAGAGGTCAGCGCTGATGTTTTCGAGGATGGCAGAGGCCATTTGTGAAGCGACGGCGCGTTTTCTAATGAGTTCGTAGAGTTTGTACTCGTCGCCGCTGAGGCCGAGCGAGGCACCATCGCGGCCGCAGTCGGTGGGGCGGATGGCTTCGTGCGCTTCCTGTGCGTTCTTGGATTTGGTTTTGTAGTGGCGGGGTTTGTCCGGCAGGTAGTTCGCGCCGTATTGTTGGGCGACCCAGTCACGAATGGCGGCGATGGCTTCTTGGGCGAGGTTGACGGAGTCGGTCCGCATGTAGGTAATGTGGCCTTCCTCATAGAGGCGCTGCGCGACGCGCATGGTTTTTTGCGCACCGAAGTAGAGTTTGCTCGCCGCCGCCTGCTGCATGGTGGAGGTGGTAAAGGGCGGCGCGGGGTTGCGCTTGCTGTCTTTTTTGTTGATGTCGGCGACAAGCAGGCTGCCCTGGGCGGCAGCTTTCAGGGTATCAATGGCGGTTTGGGTATCGGCGGCGTTGGTGAAGCTGAATTTTTTGGTTTTTTCGCCGTTGTAAATGGTGAGTTTGCCGGGGAAGGTCTGACCTGCGTGGCTGAGGGCAGCTGCGATGTCCCAGTATTCTTCGCTGTTGAAGGCCTCTATTTCCCGCTCACGTTCGACGATCATGCGCAGGGCAGGCGATTGGACGCGACCGGCGGAGAGACCGGGGCGGACTTTGCGCCACAGCAGTGGTGAGAGGTTGAAACCGACGAGGTAATCCAGCGCACGCCGCGCTTGTTGGGCGTTGACAAGATCCATTTCAAGATGACGCGGGTTGGCAACGGCCTGCTGGATGGCGTTTTTGGTGATTTCGTGGAAGGCGACGCGATAGAGGTTTTTGTCGCGCAGAGCACCGCGTTCGTGCAGGATTTCTTTGAGATGCCAGGAGATGGCTTCGCCTTCGCGGTCAGGGTCAGTCGCGAGATAGATGTTCTCGGCGGTTTTGGCCGCTTTGGTGATTTCGTTGACGTGGCGGGCGTTGCGCTCGATGATTTCGTAGTGCATGGCGAAATCGTCGCCGGTATCAACTGCACCGTTTTTCGGGATAAGGTCACGCACGTGGCCGTAAGAGGCCATGACGGCATAGTCTTTGCCGAGATATTTGTGCAAGGTTTTGGCTTTCGCCGGGGATTCGACGATGAGGAGGTTTTTGCTCATGGGATACTTTCGCTTTTGCGGTTTCAGGTGACGCGCTGGAACATGCCGCCTGGCAGCGCAGCGACGCGCCCGTCCAGCTCAAGTATTATCAGCATGGCCGAAATTTCCGCACTCGTCAATTCCAGGCGTGGCACGAGGTCGTCCACGCGGCAGGGGTCGTATCCCATCGCTTGCAGCAGACGTTCTTCGGGGCTGTCGGCGGCTACTACGGTAGCCTCTGGAGCCTTTTCCGGTTGTTTTTGTTGCAGTTCCAGATTGGCGCGAGCAAGCGGATAGAGTTCTTCCAGCACGTCTTGCGCGGTTTCGATAAGTTTGGCGCCTTCGCGGATGAGGCGGTGGCAACCTTTAACCAGCGGGTTGTGGATAGAACCGGGAATGGCAAAGACTTCCCGCCCCTGTTCGGCAGCGAGACGGGCGGTGATGAGCGAACCGCTTTGCGCCGAGGCTTCGACGACGAGGACACCGAGCGAAAGGCCGCTGATGATGCGGTTGCGGCGTGGAAAGTTGCCGGCGCGCACGCCGGTGCCGACAGGATATTCGGAGACGATGGCGCCATGCGCGGCGATACGGTGGGCAAGATCGCGGTGACGGGCGGGATAGACACGGTCGAGGCCAGTGCCAACCACAGCAATGGTGTTGCCGCCGCTGAGTGCACCCTCGTGTGCGGCGCCGTCGATACCGAGAGCGAGGCCGCTGGTGACGGTTAATCCCGCTTGCGCGAAGGCTTCGGCGAAGGCGTGGCAAGTGCGCAAAGCGGGTTCGCTGGCGTTGCGGCTGCCGACGATGGCAATTTGTGCAGTGGTGAGCAATGCCGGGTTGCCCTGCACGAAAAGTAGCGGCGGCGGGTCGGGAATTTCGCGCAAAAGCGGCGGGTAAGCAGGATCGTCATAAGGAATGATATGACGCGAGCCGTTGCCCGCAGCCAGCCAGCCCATGTCGGCATTCGCCGCTGCATCATGTTCTGCCGCCTGCCAGACGCGGATTTGTTCGGCACGGTATTGCGGCAGGCGTTTGCGGATTTCTGCTGTCGGCGCATGAAAAAACGCTTCCGGCGAGCCAAAAGCTTCCAGAAGCGTTTGATAGGTCTTGCTGCCGACGCCCGGCGCGCGCAGGAGCGCACACCAAGCGCGTAGGTTCGCCGTCATCAGGGATGAACGAGCGTGTCGGTTTCGTAGATGCTCTGGGTAGAATCGAGCACAAAGCCGATACTGACGTCATCGTACACACGAATAATCATCAGATAGCCGATGTCTTTACCCGGCACTTGTACCGGCTGACCTTTCATCACACGACCCGGACCTTCGCGGACGATCTTCCAGACATCACCCACTTGCGCGCCGTTATCACGGCCGAAGCTGGTGATGACCGTATCGAATTCCTTGATGGTCGGATAAATATTCGCGCTACGGATGATATAGCCGCGCGAGCATTGTCCGGTCGGCATTTTCGGGAAGTAGTTGGCAGGTTCTTCGTGGGCATTGATCGGCAGGATGACATCTTCTTCCTGCATTGGCTCAACGGCCTCGAGGATATGCAGCTTGGTCAGGTCGGTTGCCACGTCGTAACCGGTAACGGCGACATCACCGATATGGCGCATTTCATAGCCAACAACTTGATCTTTCTTGCCATCCTTGAGAATCGGGGCGCCCACGACACGGAAGACACCAAATTCTTGATCTAGTTGGGCATTATTCAGGCCTTTTGCATAAATTTCCTGCTGCTCGGTGAGGGTCAGGTAATCGCCGGCATCGCCGAGGATAAACGGCAGATTCTGGATTTCGTTTGATCTCAGGATGCGCGTCTTCAAGGCGTGTGCTTGTACGACATCAGCGGCGATAGAAACTGGGCGCGAGCCGAAGTCATCCACGCGCATATGCGGTGAATAGCGGATAACCGGCAGACCGTCACGCGTCCTGCGCCCCGTATCCACACCGTGGTATTCCTGATTCGCTTCAACAATGGTGACCCGCTTCGAGCCATTGATGGAAACTACACTGAGCACGTCGCCCGGATAAATCATGTGCGGGTTTTTCACCTGCGGGTTGTCATACCAAATATTGGTCCAGTACCACGGCAGGACGAGGAAACGCTTGGAAATACCCCACAGCGTGTCACCTTTCTTGACCACATAACGCATTGGCACTTCCGATTCCTGACGGAAAGCCTCATCCGTATTAGCAAGCACCTTCGGGAAACTACCATCGTTGAGACACAGTTCCGTCGGGCGTTCCTGCCGGTTCTGGAACGGATCGCGCGACGAAGTACAGCCGGCGATGACGACGGCGAGGGCAAGGCCCAATCCTGTAATATGGGTTTTTAACACAATAAATACTCCTATCTGAACACATCGGTTTCCATTACACCCGCGAGGGGCTGTTCCCGTATAATAGCCTTTTCGTAACCATTTTCCTACCAAAATTTCATATTTCGGTAAAAAAAAATCAAGAGAAGCCCTAATGCCCCCACTCGACATCCTCATTCACCCCGACCAACGCCTGCGCCAGATAGCCGAACCCGTCACCACCTTTGACAATAGCCTGAAAACCATCACCGATGACATGTTTGCCACCATGTACGAAGCCCACGGCATCGGTCTCGCGGCAACACAAGTCAATATTCACCGCCGCATCGTCGTCATGGATGTCCTCGAAAAACGCGAAGAAGACGAAGACAACGACACCCCGCCGGAAACTCCGGTACCGCACACCAAACTCGTCCTCATCAACCCGGAAATCATCAGCCACAGCGCAGAAACCGCCGTTTGGCAAGAAGGCTGCCTGTCACTACCCGGCCAATTTGCTGACGTCAAACGCCCGAAAACCATCCGCTACGCCTACTACGACCTCGGCGGTGCGCGCTGCGAAGCTGAAGCCGAAGGCCTGCTCGGCGTCTGCATCCAGCACGAAATTGACCACCTGGACGGCGTCCTCTTTATTGACCACCTCTCCCGCTTGAAACGCGAACGCATCGAAAAAAAACTCGCCAAGAGCCAGGCCCATAAAGAACAAAACACATGAACACTCCCCGCCTCTGGTACGCCGGTACTCCCGCCTTCGCCGCGCATAGCCTGCAAGCCCTCATTGACGCCGGATACAACATCGACGGCGTCCTTACCCAGCCCGACCGGCCCGCCGGACGCGGCCGCAAACTCACCGCCAGCGCCGTCAAACAAACCGCTACCGCGCACCACATCCCCGTCGCCCAGCCGGAAAAACTGCGCGCCGACGCGCCGCCCTTCCCTGAACTGCCGCGCCCTGACCTCATCATCGTCGCCGCCTACGGCCTGCTACTGCCGCCGTGGTTTCTCGCCTACCCACGCCTTGGCTGCATCAACATCCACGCCTCGCTATTGCCGCGCTGGCGGGGGGCCGCCCCCATCCAGCGCGCCATCGAAGCGGGCGACAGAGAAACCGGCATCGGCATCATGCAAATGGACGAAGGCCTGGACACTGGCGCCGTCTGGCAAGAAAGCCGCCTCGCCATCGCTCCGGACGATACCGCTGCCACCCTGCATGACCGCCTCATGCAACTCGGCGCTGACACCCTCTTGCGCACCCTGCCCGACATCCTCGCGCAAACCCGCATCCCCACGCTGCAAGCCACAGAGGGCGTTACCTACGCACACAAACTGAGTAAAGCCGAAGCCCAACTCAACTGGCAACAACCCATCGCCACCTTGGCGCGCAAAATCCGTGCCTACAACCCCGTTCCCATCGCCTACACAAACCTGGATGGCGAACCCCTGCGCCTCTACGACGCCCACATCCACAGCACCACCCCGCCTGCCGCTGCGCCCGGCACCATCACCGCCCACCACGAACACGGCCTCGACATTGCCTGCATTGACGGCATCCTGCGCATTACCCGCCTGCAACTACCCGGCAAAGCCGCCACCGACGCCGCCGCCCTGCGTCATGGCCGCAACCTCAGCGGAAAAACCCTCACATGAAAGCCCGCCAAGCCGCCTACGCCACCGTCCACGGCGTCATCAACCAGCACCGCACCCTTAACACCCTCATCGCCCAGCACAAAAGCCACACCGCACCCGCCGACCAAGCCCTCTACCAGGCTCTGGTCTATGGCACCCTGCGCCAATACCGTGCCTATAGCCACCTCTGCGCGCAAATGATGACCAAACCACCGGCGCGCCCCGGCCATCCGCTTGCCATCATCCTCAACCTCGGCCTCTGCCAGCTGCTTACCATGAACCTCGGTGACCACGGCGTTATCAACGAAACCGTCAACCTCGCCGCGCATAACGGCCAAATCCGCGCCAAAGGCCTTATCAACGCCATCCTGCGCCGCGTCCAGCGCGAACGCGAGCACTGGCAACACGCTCTTACCGCTGCACAAACATACAACCTGCCCCACTGGCTGAGCCCACATTACCCTGCCGAAAACGCCGCTATAGCTGCGGTGAACACCCTGCCACCGCCGCTCACCCTGCGCCTGCACTCGCGGCACGACCGCACCGCCTGGCTGGCCGAACACCCCGAGGCCTACGCCAACCCGCTGCACCCGCAAGCCGTCACCCTGCACCAGGGCAGCAACGTCGCGCACATCCCCGGCTTTCGCGACGGCGATACCAGCGTTCAGGACGCCTCCGCCCAACACGCTGCCACCATCCTCGCCCCGCAAGACGGCGAACACATCCTTGACGCCTGCGCTGCGCCGGGTGGCAAAACCTGCCACCTGCTCGAACTCGCGCCAAAAGCGCACATTACCGCGCTTGACCATGACGACGCCCGTCTCGTCCGCGTCAAAGAAAACCTCGACCGCCTGCACCAGCAGGCCACCCTCATCCACGCTGACGCCGCCGACACCGCCGCCTGGTGGGACGGCACCCCCTTTGATGCCATCCTGCTCGATGCCCCATGCAGCGGCAGCGGTGTCCTGCGTCGCCACCCGGATATCGCCTGGCTGCGCACCGTTGCCGATTTACACCGCCTACCCGGCCAACAGCGCCATCTGCTCAACCGCCTCTGGCCGACCCTGAAGTCGGGCGGCCGCCTGCTCTACACCACTTGCAGCATCCTGCCGGCAGAAAATCAGGACAACATTCGCGCCTTCCTCGCTGCCCACCCTGACGCCCGCCTGCAACCCCTCGACCTGCCCGCCTGCCGCAACACCGGCTACGGCAGCCTGCACCTGCCCGATGCCGACGGCGACGGTTTCTACTACGCCTTAATCCATAAAACCGCATAACAAGCTCTCAGGCGAGATAAAACCTGGAAGCTGCCAGCGGGATAAATGCTGGGCTCGTGGCAGGCTGCCAAGCGGGATAAATGCTGGGCTCGTAGCAGGCTGCCAAGCGGGATAAACGCTGGGCTCGTGGCAGGCCGCCAAGCGGGATAAACGCTGGGCTCGTGGCAGGCCGCCAAGCGGGATAAACACTGGGCTCGTGGCAAGCCGCCAAGCGGGATAAACACTGGGCTCGTGGCAGGCCGCCAAGCGGGATGAAACCTGGATTCTTCGCTAGCCGCCATGTTTAAAGTTTTTTGATTTATTGAGTGGCTTTTGCAGGTGTTCGTAGCGGTGTCCGCTCAGGATGCGGCTGCCGACTGATCGGTAGCCGTGGCGCAGGTAGAGGCGGCGTGCGGCAGGGTTGGCTTCGTCCACGTTCAGGCCGATGCGCTGTTTGCCGGCAGCGAGTGCTTGGGCGGGCAGGGCATCCAGAAGTGCGGCACCAATGCCACGCCCTCGGTAGGTGGGGGCGACGGCGATGGTGTCCAGATACCATTCGTCAGGGTAGCTTTCGGGGTCGGTGAAGAGGCGCTGCGTAGAGTCAAGGTGGCTCTGTTGCAGGGCAGTGGCGAAAGGCAGGTCAACCAGTGGTTCTACTTCGCTGGGGTAGCCGAAAGCGGCACCTGCGATGCGACCATCAATGGTTTTGACAATGGCGCGCGCGTAGCCGTAGCGGTATTCCGCTGTTTGGATAGCGGTAGTGAGCAGGCGGCGTGTGGTTTCGATACCGTGGGTGGCGAGGAAGGGCAGCTCCATCGCTTCCAGCACGTGCAGGATGAGTGGGGCGAGGGCGGCGGCCTCATCCGCTCGGGCGGGGCGGATCATTGCGGGTTTTGTTTGGCGGCTTGGGCGGCGCGCAGTTTCTGCGGGGTGACGTCGTTGCCTTCGCTGTCAACGATGCGGGTGACAAGCAGGTTGTTATCTATCTGGCCGCGAATGGCGGCGAGGTATTCGCGCCGCAGCACGTCGCGTTCGGCAAGTTCGTCGGCGGTCAGAGAGCGGGTTTTGGCGATGGCGGCGAGTTCGTTGATGCGTGTCAGGGAGGGGATGGTCATGGTTGTCTCTTTTGGTTAAACGGATGTTGCGGTGGTTATGGTGGCGGGGGTGGCTTTTGCAAGGTGCGTCTTCCCGCTTTCAGTTGTCCCCTTAACGGATGAGTTTTTTCTTCGCCCAGTAGTGTAGGCCGTAGAGTGTGGCTATCCAGAGGATGAGTATCAGGGGTCTGCTGATGTTGGTGAGGGCGGCAAGCAGCCAGAAGGCGTTTAGCAGGGGAAAGGCGGCGAGGGCGTAGTGACGGCGTTCGCGCGGACTGCGAAACGGTAGGATGTAAAGGCAGTGGCAGATAAGCACCTGGATGGTGATGAAGCTGAGGGTAAGGACAGTGATGAGCAGGTAGTTCATGCGGAGTATTTTGGTGAGTTTCAGTCTTCCTGCCGCAGGTAGCGCACCCAGTAGAGGGTGGCGGCGATGACGCCGACGGGCATGGCGATGAGGTTAAGCAGGGGAACGGTGGTCATGAGGCTGACTCCGCTACCGTAGGCAAGGCTGTTGCCGCGTTGCTGTCGCAGGCGGCGACGCTGTTCGCGGAAGGGGATGCCGTTGTTCGCCATCGGGTAGTCAAGGTATTGCAGTGCGGCGCACCAGGCGGCGTAGGTAAACCAGAGCACGGGTGCCAGTGGGGGCAGGATGAGGGCGAGGATGAGGGTGGGGACGGCGAGGGTGAGGAAGTACAGCGCTTTGTGGATTTCTTGTATGAGGCTCGCGAGGATGTCGCGCCACAGCGGTTGTGCCGGCGGTTCCGGTTCGCCGCGCTCGGCTTTTTCGACGGCGGCAGCGAGCAGGCTGTTGAATGGGGCGGCAATGAGGTTTGCCATCAGCGCAAAGGTCGCGTAAATGAGGAGGAGCAGGGTGAGGCCGATAAGCGGGTAGAGCAGCCAGTCCAGCCACGCCAGCCAGTCGGGCAGGAGGCGGTCGATGAGGGTGGTGCTGTAATGCCAGGCGGCGTAGCTGCCGGCGGTGAAGAGGATGATATTGACTGCAAGCGGCAGCAGGATGTAGCGGCGGATGCCCGGGCGGAAGAGCCAGGTGAAGGCTTCCGCCAGGCAGTGCAGTGCCTTCATGCGGCAGGAATGGCGGCGCGGATGTTGTTTAGTGCGTCGCGGAAGAGGCCCATCAGGGCTTCGAGTTCGACGGTGCGTGGGTAGTTTGGACGGGTAACGAGGGCAAGGCGGCGGTGCGGCGCGGGTACGTCTAGCGGGATGGTGCGGATGTCCGGCAGGGGGTGCAGTGAAGGTAGCGCCATTTCCGGGACGAGGGTCAGACCCATATCGTTTACTACCATTTGCACAAGGGTGTTCAGGCTGGCTTCGCGGAAACTGTGCGGACTGATCTGGTTGCGGAATTTGCAGATTTCCACGATGTGGTCTTTGAGACAGTGACCATCGCCAAGGAGGAGCAGGGTATTGTCGCTGCGCAGTTGTTTGGCGGTGATTTTGGCCTGTTTGCTGAGCGGGTGGTTGTTGTGTAAAACGACGTAGAAGCGCTCGCTGCCGATTTCAAAGGTATTGAGGCCGGGGGTGTCGTAGGGCAGGGCAATGAGGGCGGCGTCCAGCATGCCGTGATGCACAGCGCTGACCAGGCGTTCACTCACATCTTCGCGGATGTTCATCTCGAATTTGGGATAAGCCTTGTGGATGACGGGCAAGGCCTGGGGCAGGAAGAAGGGAGCGATGGTCGGGATGAAACCGATGGCCATCGGGAAGTGCAGGGTATCCTGGCTGGCATGTGCCTGTTCGACCAGTTGTTGCGCGTCAAGGTGGATTTTCTCGGCACGACGCAGCAGTTCTTCGCCGATCGGGGTGATAACGACTTGTTTGTTATTGCGCTCAAAGACGATAACGCCAAGGTTCTTTTCCATTTCGGCAATGCCGAGCGAGAGGGCCGATTGGGAGATGTTGCATTCTTCGGCAGCACGTTTGAAATGTTTGTGTCGGGCGACGGCAAGGGCGAACTGGATTTGGCGGAGAGTAATCATTTGATGTTTACCTAAACAAATTGTTCATTGATTATACATAAAGAAAATAAAAGGTAAATATTACAGTCTGCACGTCTTTTCAAATGCTTGGCGGATTTTATAATGGCGCGCGTTGCCGCAATTGACGGTTTCAATCATTCCACAATACGAGGTTTTCCATGCCCATTATCAACCGCAGCATCCCCGATTTTTCCGTACAGGCTTTCCACAACGGTGAATTCAAAACCGTGACCAGTGACAGCGTCAAAGGCAAATGGTCCATCTTCCTCTTCTACCCGGCGGACTTCACCTTCGTCTGCCCGACCGAGCTCGAAGACATGGCCAAACACTACGACGAACTGCAAGCGCTCGGCGTAGAAGTCTATGCCGTGTCCTGCGACACCCACTTCACCCACAAAGCCTGGCACGACCACAGCCCGGCCATCAGCGGCATTAAATACCCGATGCTTGGCGACCCGACCGGTGTCCTCGCACGCGGCTTCGACGTCATGATTGAAGAAGAAGGTCTCGCCTACCGTGGCACCTTCCTCGTTAACCCGGAAGGCAAAATCAAAGTCGCCGAAATTCATGACAACGGCATCGGTCGCAGCGCCAAAGACATGGTGCGCAAAGTCAAAGCCGCCCAATATGTCGCCCAGCACGACGGCGAAGTTTGCCCGGCCGCTTGGGAAGCAGGACAAGAAACCCTGAAACCCAGCCTCGATTTAGTCGGCAAAATTTAACGGCTACCGCCCGATCACGACAGCGCCTGCGGGCGCTGTTTCCATATCTGGGGAGCCGCCAAGCGAGATAACCACGCGGTTTTCCCCAAACCACAAACAAAAGGAACCCCATGCAACTTGACCAAGCCATGCTGGATGCTGTCCGCCAATATATGAACGGACTCAGCCGCGACATCACCCTCGTCCTCGCGCCCGGCGCACACGGAAAACGCGACGAACTCAAAGCCTTCCTCACGCAAATCGCCTCTACCTCGCCGCGCCTGCATCTTGAAGAAGCGGCTGATCCCGCACTCACCACCCCCATCAGCTTCACCCTGCGCGCCGATGGTACGGATACTGGCATCATCTTCACCGGCATCCCCGGTGGCCACGAATTTACCTCGTTCATCCTTGCCATCCTGCAAGCGGGCGGCAGCGCGCTCAAACTCGACGACAGCATCCAGGCGCTCATCCGCAGCATCCAGCAGCCGCTGCACTTCACCACCTACATCTCCCTTTCCTGCCACAACTGCCCCGACGTCGTGCAGACCCTCAACCAGTTCGCCCTGCTCAACCCGCAGATCCGCAGTGAAATGATTGACGGCGGCCTCTTCCAGGAACAAATCGAAGCGCACAACATCCAGGGCGTGCCCGCCGTGTACCTGAACGGCGAAAGCTTTGCCAACGGCAAAATCGATACCGCCCGCCTTGTCGAAAAACTGCTCGAACAGCACCCCGGACTCGCGCAAAGCGCCGCGCCCGCGCAAGCCTTGCCGTTGCAAGACGTGGTCGTCATCGGTGGTGGTCCGGCAGGCTCATCCGCCGCCATCTACGCCGCGCGCAAAGGCCTCAGCGTCACCGTCGTTGCCGACCGCATCGGTGGTCAGGTCAAAGACACCATGGACATCGAAAACCTCATCTCGGTGCCGAAAACCACGGGCCCCGAACTTGCGGGCAAACTGCATAGCCATCTCGCTGCCTACCCCATCACCATCCGTGAAAACCTCAGCGTGAAAAGCGTCGCGACGGGAGACAAAACCCATAAAGTCACCCTCAACACCGGCGAGACCATCGAAACCCGCACCCTTATCGTGGCAAGCGGCGCGAAATGGCGCGAACTCGGCATCCCCGGTGAAAAAGAAAACATCGGCAACGGCGTCGCCTTCTGCCCGCACTGCGACGGCCCCTTCTTCAAAAACAAAGACATCGCCGTTATCGGTGGCGGCAATTCCGGCGTTGAGGCCGCGCTGGACCTGGCCGGCATCGTCAAAAGCGTGACCCTGATGGAATTCATGCCCGAACTCAAAGCGGACAAAGTGCTGGTCGAACAACTCGGCAAACGTGACAACATCCGCGTCATTACCAACGCCGCTGCGCAGGAAATCACGACCGAAGACGGCAAAGTAAACCGCATCCGCTACACCGACCGCACCGACGGCGCTGTGCACGACCTGCCGCTGCAAGGCGTCTTCGTGCAAATCGGCCTGGTGCCGAACAGCGACTTCCTCGGCGACGCCGTTGAGCGCACCCGCTTCGGCGAAATCGTCATCAACGCCAAAGGCGAAACCAACGTGCCGGGTATCTTTGCGGCAGGCGACGTGACCACCGTGCCGTACAAGCAAATCATTGTGGCAATGGGCGAAGGAGCAAAAGCAGCGCTCTCGGCATTTGACTACCTCATCCGCCAATAACGTCGCAGTCGCGACAATCACCCAAAAGGCAGACCGTGGGTCTGCCTTTTTTGTGCAGAACAGGAGTCCAACGAGGGTAGAAGGGCAGGGCGGTTACCAGCTGGCAGGATAAACCGCGTCATTACGCCGCTTGGCGGCTTTTTTATTGCAGCCATTCCGTATGGCTTTCGCCGAACCCCCGCTATATGATGCGCGACGGTAGAACGTAACGTTCAGTTCATTTATGCAAAATAACCTGCGGAGGCTTGATGTTTTCTGAATCCACGAAGTTGAAGGTGCAGCAATTTGGCCGCTTCCTTTCCAATATGGTGATGCCGAATATCGGCGCATTTATCGCCTGGGGCTTCATTACTGCCCTGTTTATCAAAACCGGCTGGTTTCCGGTTGCCGTCCTCGGCGGCTTCGGCGAGTACGAAGGCAAAGGCATCGTCGGCCCGATGATTACCTACCTGTTGCCGCTGCTCATCGGCTACACCGGCGGCAAACTCGCCGGCGGTGATCGCGGCGCGGTGGTTGGTGCGATTACGACGATGGGCGTCATCGTCGGTTCAGACATCCCGATGTTCCTCGGCGCGATGATCGTCGGCCCGCTCGGCGGCTGGGCGATCAAAACCTTCGACCGCGCTGTGGACGGCAAAATCAAGAGCGGCTTCGAGATGCTGGTCAACAACTTCTCCGCCGGCATCATTGGCATGATCCTCGCCCTGCTCGCCTTCTTCGCCATCGGTCCGGCGGTGAAAGGACTGTCCGGCCTGCTTGCGGCAGGGGTGGACGTACTCGTCAAAAACGAATTGCTGCCGCTGACCTCCATCTTCGTTGAGCCTGCCAAAGTGCTGTTCCTCAACAACGCCATCAACCACGGCATCTTCTCGCCGCTCGGCATCCAGCAATCGCACGACGTTGGCAAATCCATCTTCTTCCTGATAGAGGCTAACCCCGGCCCCGGCCTCGGCGTGCTGCTCGCCTACATGCTGTTCGGCAAAGGCTCGGCACGGCAAACCGCAGGCGGCGCCGCCATCATTCACTTCTTCGGCGGCATCCACGAAATCTACTTCCCCTACGTGCTGATGAACCCGCGCCTCCTGCTCGCCGTGATTGCAGGCGGCATGACCGGCGTCTTCACCCTCACCGTCCTGCACGCAGGCCTCGTCTCGCCCGCCTCGCCTGGCTCCATCATCGCCGTCATGGCCATGACCCCGAAAGACGCCTACCTCGGTGTGCTCTGCTCCGTCGCTGCCGCCTGTGCGGTGTCCTTCCTTGTCGCCAGCTTCTTCGTGCGCCGTATGCCAGCGAGTGGGGACGAAGAACTCTCCGCCGCGCGCGACAAAATGCAGACCCTGAAACTGGGCGCTGGCACCGACACACACCAGTACGACGACCTGAAAACCGTGTACGTCGCCTGCGACGCCGGCATGGGATCCAGCGCGACCGGCGCCAGCATGCTGCGCAAAAAAGTACAGGACGCAGGGCTTGCCATTGACGTGAAAAACTGCGCCATCAACGACTTGCCCGCCGATGCCCGCCTCGTCATCACCCACCAGGACCTCACCCCGCGTGCCAAAGCCCTGCGCCCTGAGGCCGAACACCTCTCGCTCACCAACTTCCTCGATCGCGCTTTCTACGACCAGGTCGTCGCCAAACTGAAAGTCGGCCATCACCCGACCGCCGCTGCAGACAGCCGCAGTAACAAAGGCGGCAGCCCGCGTTACGCCTTCGGCTCGGAACAAATCTTCCTTGGCCGTCGCGCCCTCAGCAAAGAAGAAGCCATCCGCTTCGCCGGACGCAAACTCGTTGAAGGCGGCTTCGTCACCCCCGACTACGTCGAAGCGATGATCACCCGCGAAAACGACAGCTCGACCTACCTCGGCGAAGGCATTGCCATCCCGCACGGTACCCTCGTCGCCAAAGACGCCGTGCTGAAAACCGGCATCGTCTTCTGCCAATACCCTGAAGGCGTCAGCTTCGGCACGAACGACAGCGACAAAGCCTACCTCGTCATCGGTATCGCCGCGCAGAACAACGAGCATATCGGCGTCATCGCCGCGCTCACCAATGCGCTTGACAGCGAAGACGACATCGAAATGCTGAAAACCACCAGCGACCCGCAAGCGGTGCTGGACATCCTCAGCCGCAACTAAGGGGGACACATGCCAAAAGCACTACACTTCGGCGGCGGCAACATCGGGCGCGGCTTCATCGGCAAAATCCTTGCCGATGCAGGTTACGAAGTCGCCTTCGCCGACATCAACACCGCCGTCATCGACCGCCTGAACCGCGACCACACCTACCGCGTCCACGTCGTCGGCGACGGCGTGGACGAATACCAGACCGTCAACCACGTGCGCGGCGTTAACTCCGGCGACGCTGCCGTGATGGCGGCTGAAATCGCGGCAGCCGACCTCGTGACCACCGCCGTCGGCCCGACCGTGCTGGAAATCATCGCGCCACAACTCGCGCAAACCCTCGCCGCCCGCTACCGTGCAGGCGGTGCGCCGCTCAACATCATCGCCTGCGAAAACATGGTGCGCGGCAGCAGCTACCTCAAAGAAAAAGTCCTCGCCGCCGCAGGCGAGGATGCCGCCCTCATCGACGCCAACACCGGCTTTGTCGATTGCGCCGTGGACCGTATCGTCCCACCCGTCACCGGCGGCAACGACGACCCGCTTGCCGTCACCGTCGAAGTCTTCAGCGAATGGATTGTGGACAGCACCCAATTCAAAGGCGCGCTGCCCGCCATCGCCGGCATGTTGCCGACCGACAAACTCATGGCCTTCATCGAGCGCAAACTCTTCACCCTGAACACCGGCCATGCCGCGCTCGCCTACCTCGGCAAACTGGCAGGCAAACCTACCGTCGGCGCAGCCATGCAGGACAGCGCCATCCGCGCAGCGGCAGAAGCGGTGATGAAAGAAAGCGGCGCCGTGCTCATCCGCCGCTACAACTTCGACCCGGCGACCCACCGCGCCTACATCGAAAAAATCCTCAAACGCTTCGCCAACCCCTACCTGCACGACGACGTGGACCGCGTTGGCCGCCAGCCGCTGCGCAAACTCGGCGCGCAAGAACGCTTCATCAAGCCGCTTAACGGCATGCTCGAATACGGCCTGCCGCATGATGCCACCGTGCGCGCCATCGCCGCCGCCCTGCATTACCACAACCCGGACGACCCGCAGGCGGTGGAAATGCAGTACTACCGCCACGCGCACGGCATCGCCGCAACGCTCGCCAAATACAGCGACTTCACCGATGCTGCCGTGGTGGCAGAAATCGAAGCCGCCTATCAGGCGCTTGCCTGAGGCGTTCCTCCCCACAAAAAATCCCGCTCCGGCGGGATTTTTTGTGGATACCCCAGTACACGCCGCTTGGCGCGTCCAGTATTTACGCCGCTTGGCGCGTCCAGTATTTACGCCGCTTGGCGCGTCCAGTATTTACGCC
>CAURDG010000009.1:0-18518 GCA_963523555.1 uncultured Cardiobacterium sp. | reverse complement strand
TCCTACCTCTTCCGCGCCTTCCACGGCCTGCCGCCGCTCACCACCCGCGACGGCCGCCCCACCGGAGCCCTGCATGGCGTCGTCAAAATGCTGGCCAAACTCTACGACGACCATCAACCCGCCTACATCGGCGTCGTCTTTGACGCCCAGGGCAAAACCTTCCGCCACGACCTCTATCCCGCCTACAAAGCGCATCGCCCGCCAATGCCGGACGACCTGCGCGCGCAAATCGAACCGCTGCACCGCCTCATCGAAGCGCTCGGCTTCCCGCTGATTATCGAAGACGGCGTCGAAGCGGACGACGTTATCGGCACCCTCGCCATGCAGGCGCTGGCGCAGCACTACCAGGTCGTCATCTCAAGCGGCGACAAAGACATGGCGCAACTTCTGGTTCATGCCGACATCACCCTGCTTGACACCATGAAAAATGCTATCACCACCGCCGACGACGTGGCGGCGCGCTTCAAAGTCGATGCCCTGCGCGCCGACCAGGTCATCGACTACCTCGCCCTCGTCGGCGACAGTGCCGACAACATCCCCGGCGTGCCCAAAGTCGGGCCGAAAACCGCCGCCAAATGGCTGGCCGAATACAACAACATCGACAACCTCATCGACCACGCCAGCAAAATCCCCGGCAAAATCGGCGACAACCTGCGCGCCGGCATCCCCACCCTGCACCTCGCGCGCGAACTCGCCACCATCAACACCCGGCTCGAACTCGGCACCACCATCGCCGACCTCGCCCTGCAACCGCGCCAGCCGGACAAACTCGCCGCCCTTTGCGACACCTACGAACTCGCCAGCATCAAAGCCCAATATCTCCACAGCAGCACACCCGCCGCGCCGCCTGCACCCGTCACCACCCGCTACCGCGCCATTACCACCCTGGCAGAGCTGGACGCCCTCCTGCCCGAGCTCGCAGACGGCTTCGCGCTCGACACCGAAACCGACAGCCTCGACTACATGCGCGCCCGCCTCGTCGGCATCAGCATCGCGGTGCAGGCGGGCGAAGCGTACTACCTGCCGCTCGCGCACCAGCTCACGCCCAACCTGCCCTGGGACGCCACCCTCGCCCGCCTCAAACCCATCCTCGAAAACCCCGCCATCGCCAAAACCGGCCAGCACCACAAATACGACCGCCACATCCTCGCCCACGCCGGCATCACCCTGCGCGGCATCACGGACGACACCATGCTGATGAGCTACACCATCAACAGCACCGCCACCCGCCACAACCTCGACGACCTCGCCGACTACTACCTCAACTACAAAACCACCCCCTACGAAGACCTCGTCGGCAAAGGCGCCAAACAACTCACCATCGACCAAATCCCGCTGGAAGCCGCCAGCGACTACGCCTGCGAAGATGCCGACATCACCCTGCGCCTGAAAGAACACCTTGCGCCCAAACTCGCTGCCGCACCGCGCCTTGAAGCCCTCTACCGCGACCTCGAACTGCCGCTGGCCGAACAGCTCTACCGCATCGAAGAACGCGGCGTGCGCATCGACCCTGCCGCGCTTGCCGCCCACAGCGCCGAACTCAGCGACCGCCTCGCCACCCTCGAACAACAGGCGCACGACCTCGCGGGCGAAGCCTTCAACCTCGGCTCACCCAAACAACTGCAAAAAATCCTCTACGAACAACAAAACCTGCCCATCATCCGCAAAACCCCGAAAGGCCAGCCCAGCACCGACGAAGAAACCCTGGCCGAACTCGCCGAAAACCACGGCGCCGAGCTACCGCGCCTCATCCTCGAACACCGCAGCCTCGCCAAACTGAAAAGCACCTACACCGACCGCCTGCCCGAACTGGTGAACCCGCAGACAGGGCGCATCCACACCAGCTACCACCAGGCCGTAACCAGCACCGGCCGTCTCTCATCGAGCGACCCCAACCTGCAAAACATCCCGGCGCGCAGCGACGAAGGCCGCCGCATCCGCCAGGCCTTCATCGCCGCCGACGGCATGCAAATACTGGCCGCCGACTACTCACAAATCGAACTGCGCATCATGGCGCACCTCTCGGCCGACCCCGGCCTGCTCGCTGCCTTTGCCAGAGGCGACGACATCCACCGCGCCACCGCTGCCGAAATCTTCGGCGTCGCGCCGGAAGCCGTCAGCCGCGAACAGCGCCGCGACGCCAAAGCCATCAACTTCGGCCTTATCTACGGCATGAGCGCCTTCGGCCTCGCCCGCCAGCTCAACATCCCGCGCGGTCAGGCGGCGGACTACATCGACACCTACTTTGCGCGCTACCCGAAAGTGCGCGACTACATGGAAACGACGCGCGAAACCGCGCGCCGTCAGGGCTATGTCGAAACCCTCCTGGGACGCCGCCTCTACCTGCCGGACATCAACAGCAAAAACCCGCAACGGCGGCAGGCCAGCGAACGCCTCGCCATCAACGCGCCGATGCAGGGCAGCGCCGCCGACATCATCAAACGCGCCATGCTCGACCTCGACCGCGCCCTCGGCAGCAGGGACGACCTGCACCTGATCATGCAAGTGCATGACGAACTCGTCTTTGAAATCGCGCCGGAAAGCACCGCCACCCTCATCCCGCAAATCAAGACGCTGATGGAAAACGCCGCACAACTGAGCATCCCGCTCATTGTCGATACCGGCCTCGGCGCCAACTGGGATGAGGCGCACTAGGACGCGATAGCTGCTAGCAGCGCCTCGACTTCCTCAGCCGTGGTCGCCCAACTGGTGCAGTAACGCACGATGTGGGCGTTGCCGTGCCTTCCCCAGTCGGCAAAGCTGTAATCGCGGATGAAACGCGCCGCCTCTGCTTCGGGCAGGATGGGGAATTGCTGGTTGGTGGTGGAAGCGCCGTAAAAGGCAATGCCTCGTGCTTCAAAGGCGTTACGGATGCGGCGGGCGTGGGCGATGGCATCGTGGCAGATGCGGGTGTAAAGATCGTCGGTAAAGAGCACGTCGAACTGGATGCCGAGCAGCCGCCCTTTGGCGAGCAGACCGCCGTGCTGCTTCATGGTCGCGCGGAAATGCGGTTTGCAGGTATCACGGGTGATCACGACTGCCTCGCCGAAGAGGGCACCGCATTTGGTGCCGCCGATGTAGAACACATCGCTCAGGGCGGCGAGGTCAGCAAGCGTCACGTCGCTCACTCCGGGGTGCAAGGCATAGCCGAGGCGGGCGCCATCGACGAAGAGCGGCAGGTCGTGGCGGCGGCAGACTTGCGCCAGAGCGGCGAGTTCCGCACGGCTGTACACCGTGCCGAGTTCAGTCGGCTGCGAGATGTACACCATGCCGGGCTGCACGATGTGCTCCTGAATGCCGCTCGTCGCGTAGTACTGAGTGAAGAAATCCTGTATTTGCGCCGCCGTCAGCTTGCCGTCGGTGGACGGCAACACCAGCACTTTATGCCCGGCAGCTTCGATAGCACCGGTTTCATGAGTAGCGATATGCGCCGCTTCCGCTGCAATCACGCCCTGATGCGGGCGCAGGATATGGGCGATAACGGTGGTGTTGGTCTGCGTACCGCCGACAAGGAAATGCACGTCGGCGTTTTCATCACCGATGGCGGCACGGATTTTGGCGCGCGCGGAGGCGCAGTAAGAATCAAGGCCGTAACCGGGGGTTTGTTCGAGATTGCTGGCGATGAGGCGTTCAAGGATGGCCGGGTGACAGCCGGCGAGGTAGTCATTGCCGAAGGAAGGCATACATTGCTCCGTAGTTTCAGAAAGTGTTAAGCCCGCCTGACGGCAGGCTGTTTTTTTAGTGGTTTGTATTTTGTTGCTGTTCGCTGTCAGCCATTGCCAAGAGCAGGCTAATCAGGCGGTAGCTGTGATTGTTGCGCGCTGTCATCATTGGCGAGAGGCGTTTCTCCGCCGCCTGCAATGCCTGCCATTGACCGTTGCGGGCATGATCAAGCAGAACAGCAGCAAACGCGATATCGTCAAACTGCGCTTTCCATACCGGATTGGCATCCGTCCGGTTCAACCATGCTTCGCCCAACGCATGTGCGCCTTGCCAGTCGCGCGCCGCCAGCGCGGCATTGAGGCGCATGATGTCGGCAAAGTCGGTGGAGATGGCTTCCGGCGAGCAGGGTAACCAGGCAGGGTTGATGAGGATTCCCTGGTGCAGTTCGGGCGAAAGCGTCATCAGGGTGAGATCCACACTGCGGCGCAGGTTGGCTGCCAGCAGCCCCACTGCCAGCTGATCTGCGGGCCGGACGCAACTTTGCGTGGCGGTTTGCCGCAGCAAGTAAGCGAAGTTCAGCAGGGTCGGCTCTATGTTTGTCTGCGCATCTTCAGGCAGGCTGGCGTCGCGCAGTAATGCCGCATAGAGGTGCGCCTGACGTGTGTCCTTTTCACCCTGGAACTGATCCAGCCCGGTAGCAGCAATATCAGCAGGCAGTGCCTGCCGGATACCCAGGGCTTCAGTCAGCATGCCGTTGAAAGCAGGAATGGGACTGCTCAGACTGCTCAAAACGGTAGCGGTGCTTTTGATAAAGCGGCTTTGCGGCGCATATAAGCTCAGGCGCGGGTAATAATAGGAATTCGCCCCGGTGTCGAACAGGGCGCCGTAGGCCCGGAGGATGCGGTTATCGGCGATTTGTCGCATTTGCAGCTGTGCTTTGTGGTTCAAACCCTGCTGTTTCAGATCTTCACCGATGAGGCCGTGCAAGATGCGTTCTGCCTGTACTTCGGGCAAGGCACCTTGGGGGGTGGCAATAATGATGAGGTCAATGCCATTACTGATATAGGCGCGGTAGTCGGAAAAAGCTGGGGTCAGCGCATTGATGATGGAACCAACCAGTTCATCGTTGATTTCGTAGAGCTGCACCCATTGCACGAAAAGGCCGTCTGGCTTCAGATGGCGCGGCACAAATTCGTAGAATTCACGGGCAAACAGCGCACCAATGCCGCTAATCCACGGATTAGACGGCTCGGAGACAATGATGTCGTATTTCGCCTGTCGTCCGGAGAAGTAGGACTTGGCGTCGTCAATGATGATATGTGAGCGCGGATCGTCATAGGCGCGGGCGACTTTGGCGCCGAAAGCCCGCGCACCTTCGACCATTACCGGCTCAATTTCGATGCTATCGACCCGTTTCACCCGTTCATCGCCGAGCAGGATGTGCGTGCTCATGCCAGAACCAAAACCAATGACACCAATTTCTTCGGGATGGTCGTGTATAGCCAGCGGCAGCGCGCCAAGCAGCGTCATCGTTGCCTCATCTACAGAAGGTTTACCTTGCATATTGATGCCGGCATCCGGTTTGCCGTTGGTGGCAATGGCGCGGTGCACACCGCCTTCCTGCACCACGGAAACACTCGCTGTTTTTCCGTCACGATAGAACAGTATCTGTCCGGATAACGTGGTGTCCCCTGTGCGGAAGACGCCACTGGCCAGTTTCAGCGGGTCAAACCGCACCTGGGTAATGCTGAGGATAGTTGCCAGCAACACGGCAACCGTTGCTACCGCCGTACGTAGCAGGCGCGGTTGGTTGTCGGCCTCGCGACGCAGCAGGAAAAGGCCGATGGACATATCGATAAAGGCTGCCAGCACCAGTGCCAGTTTCAACCCCAGGCCTGGAATCATCAGGTGCATGGCGGCAAAGACACCGACAATCGAGCCGACGGTATTCCAGGCATAAACTTGGCCGATGACGCGCTCACCGTGGCCCTTGCGCAATAGCGTCACGGTGAAAAGCGGCAGGGTGGTGCCGGCGAAAAAGGCGGCGGGCAGCATGATGCAGATGGCAATCACGGCGGTACCGAAGGAATAAAGCGCGTAGCCGTTCGCCGTCTTTTCCAGACCACCCATCAGCCAGCCGACCCAGTCAAAGGCATGGCTGTACACGATGAGTGAGAACAATGCGGCCAACCCCATGCCGACCTGCATCCAGCCAGCGAAGCGGAGCGGGTTGCGACTGCTATCAGCGCGTTTTCGCACCCATAGGCCACCAAAAGCAATACCGGCGATGAAAGAAGTCAGCATCAGCTCAAAAGCGTGCAGAGTGCTGCCGACCGCCATGCTCAACATCCGGATCCAGACGATTTCATAAACAAACGACGCCGCACCGGAGAGCGCGGTACTCAGCAGAACGACGCGCAATAGCGGGCGCAGTACAGGCGCTTCAGTGTCGTCTTTTTGGGTGAGATGTGCGGGTGGTTCAGGCGTGCGGGCGAGATAAAGGGCAAGGGCCGCGATAACGAGATTCAGCACACCAGCGGTCATCACCGTGCCGGGCAAACCGAAGGCTGGAAGCAGCACAAAGGCGGAAAGCAGTGCTCCGCAGGCTGCACCGATACTATTGGTGAAATAAAGATCGCCGAGCAGGCTGCCGTCCTGTCCGGGGAAACGGCGAATGAGGCCGCCGCTCATCAGCGGGAAGGTCATGCCGAGGAGGATGGTCTGCGGCAGAATGAGAGCGGCGGCAGTCAGCCAGCGCAGCACATCAGCCATAAAAGGCGAACCCGCCGCCGGCATCAACACGTCGTAGCTGAAACCGAGCACAGCGGTGAAAATCCAGTGGAAAAACAGGCCGAGGACGCCAATCAGTCCCTCAATCAGGGCATAACAGCGGATAAGATTGCGCCAGCGCTCACCAGCACGGGCAATCCACATCGCGCCTGCGGCCATGCCGCCCATGAAAATAGCGAGTACCAGCGCCTGCGCGTAGGCGGCGTGGCCGAGGAAAATACCGAGATAATGTGACCAGATCGACTGGTAAATCAGCCCGGCAAAGCCAGAGAGGACAAAAATACCGAGCAATAGTACGCGCCCGGAGGTCGCGGGTTGAGTGGTATCAGACAGATTTTGCATACGTTTATTCCCTTAACAAAAAACGACGCTAATAGCGTCGGATAGTATGCGCAATTAGCGCAATGCATGGCATTGTACGCGCTTTCCTGCCATCCCTGACGATGCTCCGCGATAACGGCAAACACAAAAAAGGAGCGGGGAAACCGCTCCTCTTTCTTGACGATAAAGACTCAGTGAATCTGGCTGCCGATGACACCACCAAGCGCCGCACCGCCGAGGGTCGCGCCAGTATTGCCACCGATCATGTGGCCAGCCGCGCCGCCGACAACGGCGCCAATAGCAGTATTACGCTGCGCCGGAGTCAGGCTGTTGCAAGCGGTGAGGGATGCCAGGAGTGCAAGGGCAAGCACGCCTTTGTTTAATACGGTTTTCATACGTTTCTCCATATGATGCTGCTCATGTTGCACGGATGTGCGAGCTAAGTATCGCATAACTCATCCTGCCCGTATCTGAACAACGGCTTACTTTTCTGCAAGCCGGATGTCGGATAGACACAGAAAAATGCCCTTGCAGGATAAATAACGCCCGCCAAGCGGCGAAAACCCTGGGCTCGCCAAACGGCGAAAACCCTGGGCCCGCCAAGCGGCGAAAACCCTGGGCCCGCCAAGCGGCGTAAACCCTGGGCTCATCAAGCGGCGTAAACACTGGGCCCGCCAAGCAGAGAAAACACTGGGCTCGCCAAGCGGCGTAAACACTGGGCCCGCCAAGCGGCGAAAACACTGGGCTCGCCAAGCGGCGTAAACACTGGGCCCGCCGAGCGGCATAAACCCTGGGCTCGCCAAGCGGCGCAAATACTGACCCGCCAAGCGGCGTAAATACTGGCCCCGCCAAGCGAGCGTAAATATTTAGTCGCATCAAGCAAGAGCAGGAATATTTGATGCGTGTTCTATATCGGCTGGCATAGTCTATTTACTATGGATTTTATACCGCCATAACCGCTTTTATCTCGGGATAAAGACGTTTTTTATTATGAATAATGGTGTTCTTAGGTAATTAGTTTATAGATACTTCTTGATAAAAGCATAATTCACTGCGTTAAAACCATAAACACATCAAAAATAAGGAACATTAAAGAAAATCTGTACAGTGGTTACCAATTTGGTAATGGTTAATAATTTTTTTGATAAATCAAATAGATATAAATCCTATTCCCTGTGTTATTACGTTTGATTTATTTGACGATAGAAGCCTGGATTTCCATAATATCCCCAAGATTCCAGGCAGCCTGTTGCAAGCGAAACATTTCGGGTAATCCTGCAAACGCTTTGCCCGATGCCTGTATCGGGATTGCGAAGAATCTTTAAGTTGTTTTATTTCTTTTTCTGGAGATTGTCATGTTTCGCAAATCTATTGCAACAATTAGCAGTGTCGCCTTGGCCCTATTAATCGCAGGTTGTGGCGGTAGTGGTGCTATCAAGACTATTCCCGACAAGAAACCCACGCCCAATCTGCCTTCGCCCAATCCTACACCTGGCCAGAACGTCTATCGCAGCATGAGCGCTTATAACAGCACGAAACATGCCACTGAAGGCTCAGTAACACAAAATGCTCCCAGCTTTGATACTTTGTCTTTCAATGGACGGGAATTACCGCTTGTGGTCGCAGGGAATATCAAGCCGGGCCGGATGGTTGCTATAGACACGGATCTCACCCTTGGCGGCGTGTCTTACAAAAAATTCCATGTCGGCAGTACGCGGCATTCACACGCGCGTTTCGGCGCCCTGAATTATGAAGGCAACAATATCGTCTTCCATCAGGGGCATCTTTCTGCCAGTGTGCCAAATAAAGGCACGGCGCATTATGTTGGCGATGTCGTCCACGTCAATAACGCCCACAACGACTACACGCAGGGCATCATGCAGGCAGATGTGAATTTCGCCGACAAGCGCATGAAACTGGCCTTCACCAAGCCAGGTGACAAGAGCAAATTTGTTGACCGTTATCTGGAAGCGACGCTTGACGGTAATAAATTCAGTGGCATCACCAACAACACGCATGTTGATGGCGCTTTCTATGGTGATCATGCCAATGAAATGGCCGGACACTACACCAATGCGCAGGAAAACTTCCAGGGTGCCTTTGGCGGCACGATGCAAACTTCGCGCGGCATCGGCGCAAAATAAACTCTTGCAATAACGATGAATGGGTTCGTCTTCTCCTGCTTGCCTCTTCTCCGGGAGAGGCTTTTTTCTTGCGGGTACGGCGGCTAGTTTTGTTGCAGAGGAAAGGTAGGCGTACAATTGCGAATATCTCCTATTTACAAGGAAGCCGTCATGCACGACAAAATCTCTCTTGACCTTTCCAGCCTCTCCGAAACCCTGCTTATCCCTCTGTGGGCAAAAGCTGTTGAGCAGCAACATCCCGCACCGCTTTTGCACGATCCCATCGCGCCGCAAATGCTGGCGCACCTTGATTACGATTTTAGCCAATATGCCAAAGCTGCTGCCTCGCAGGCAGGTTGCTGCGGGCGGGCGTGGCTTTTTGACGAAGAAGCACGTGCCTTCATCGCCGCTCACCCTGATGCCGTGGTGGTACAAATCGGTGCCGGGCTGGATGCCCGCTTTGAGCGCCTTGCCCGCCCGCAAATTACCGCCTGGTACGACCTCGATCTGCCTGAAGTCATTACCCTGCGGCGCGAACTGCTGCCGGAATCGGGCAACATCTACCTGGGTGAATCCCTCTTTGCCACTGACTGGATGACGCGCACGGCTGCCCACGGCAAGCCAGTGCTGCTGCTCTGCGAAGGCGTATTGATGTACTTCGACGAAAGCGAAGTGCGCGCCTGGCTGGCGACTCTCGCACAATACCTGCCGCAAGCAGTATTAGTGTTTGACATCATCCCAACCATCCTTGTTGGCCGTGCCAAGCGGCATGATGCCCTCGGCAGCATGAAAAAAACCCCACCGGAGATGAAATGGTCGGTTAAGGACAGCCGAGAACTGGAAAACTGGCTACCGGGACTGGTGTTAGAAAACGAATCGCCACTCAGTAAAACCTGCGGAAAACGCTATCCGCTTTTCCTGCGCCTGCTTTACGCCCTCGGCGCAGGCAGTAAGCTGGATCAGCGTATTGTGCGAGTGAGGCTACCCTGAGATTGCTTTATCACGGAAAACCAGATTTTATCCCGCTTGGCGGCTGTCCAAGCCCCCAGATTCTACCCGCAACGCTTTGTTTTAAAGAACGTTATGAAAAGCAGAAATTGACAAGCCCGCGCACAAGCGTACAATGCGCGCCCTTTTGACGACATCGCCCGCGATCCGAAGCACGAGGCTTCCCCTGATTGTTGCCGATGAATTGAAATTGACCTCTCGGCAAACCATCAATATTCGTATCCTCCTCAATTACCAACCCCGCTTATAACCGGGATTGGCATCAGGCGTTGCGGTCGTCACGGTTTGCCACAACCCATCGGAAACAACATGCAAACCTTTAGCGACCTCAACCTCCCCGAAGCCCTGCTTAACGCCATCGCCGCCAGCGGCTATACCACCCCGACGCCCATCCAGGCACAAGCCATCCCGCTTGCCATCGCCGGGCGCGACCTGCAACTCTCCGCGCAAACCGGCAGCGGCAAAACCGCCGCCTTCGTCCTGCCCATCCTCACCCGCCTGATTACCAGCGAACAACGCGGCAAAAAACCGCGCGCCCTCATCCTCACCCCGACCCGCGAACTCGCCCTGCAAGTGCAGGATCAAGTGCGCAAATACGGGCGTGAACTGAAATGGCTCTTCTCCGTGCCGCTGGTCGGCGGCGCGCCCTATGGCGGACAAATCCGCGCCCTGAAAAAAGGCGTGCAAATCATCGTCGCCACCCCTGGCCGCCTGCTTGACCACCTGCGCGACGAACGCATTGACACCTCGGCGCTTGACATGCTCGTCCTGGACGAAGCCGACCGCATGCTCGACATGGGCTTTGCCGATGATCTGGGCGCCATCATCGACGCCCTACCGGAAAACCGCCAAACCATCATGAGCTCCGCCACCTGGGACGGCGCCGTCGGCAAAATCGCCGCGCGCTATACCCGCGAACCGGAACGCATCAGCATCAAAGTCGAAAGCGCGCACATCGAAGAAAAAGTGTACTTCTGCGACGACCAGGGCCACAAAAACCGCATCCTTGAACACCTCGTTGCCGATCCGGACATGGGGCAAACCATCATCTTCGCCGCCACCAAACGCAGCAGCGAAGAAATCGCCGACAGCCTGCGTGACAACGGCCACCGCGCCCGCTTCCTGCACGGCGACCTGCCGCAAGTCAAACGCAACCGCATCGTTGAAGACCTGCGCAAAGGCAAATGCGACATCCTGGTCGCGACCGACGTCGCTGCGCGCGGCATCGATATCCCCGCCATCAGCCACGTCATCAACTACGACTTGCCGCGCCAAGTTGAAGACTACGTGCACCGCATCGGCCGCAGTGGCCGCGCCGGACGCAGCGGAGTCGCCATCAACCTGTGCAGCCTTGCCGACCGTAGCCAGCTTTCGGCCATCACCCGCTACCTCGAACGCAAAATCGACGAACACCGCATCGAAGGCATGGAGCCAAAGATCACCAGCAAACCCAAGACCAAACCGTCAAAAAAATTCCGTGGCAACCCGAGCAAAGGCTACGGCAAAAAATTTGACGACAAGAAAAGCTGGGGCAGCAAAAAAGGTGGCAAACCCTTTGCCCATAAAGGCGGAAAACCCTTCGCCGCACGCAAAGACGGCGGCAAAAACTTCCGCAAACAGCACGCCTCGACCTAAACTCACGCCAAACGACAGCGGCATCTTCGGATGCCGCTTTTTTTTGCAAAAACCACGAAAAACCACACGAAATCCGTTATAGTTGCAAAAAAATCCACATTAAAATCCCAACCCCCGCCCCGTGCAAGGAAAGCCCATGCAGCAAGACGCCACACCCACCGCGCCCCTTTAAGGACAAAATCGGGCGCGTTCTTATGCCCGGCATTACTGCGCCTCTATCACACCACACCCATCACCCATTGCAGGAGGATCACAATTATGGGTTTACGCAAACACCGTATCGAAGCCCCGGCAGATGCTGCCCTGCCGAGCAATCCTAGCGATTGGCACGACATCCGCTGCCGCCTCATCACCCCGCTGTATGGCGGCGGAGTGCAGGCGGCGACGGTGGACGAAACCATGCCCATCCGCATCAGCGCCCTGCGCGGCCAGTTACGCTTCTGGTGGCGCCTGTTGGCAGCGCATAAATGGCACTTGCCTGATCTCCGCCGTGCCGAATTTCAGCTCTGGGGCGGCATGGGCAGCGATGATACCGAGGCATCGGCCAGCCTGGTTTTCCTGCGGGTGCGTAATGTGCGGGACATCCACAAAGTGCCTTACACCGACTATGCCGACAATAGAAACGCGCCATTGGCCTACGTTTTCTTCCCGGCTGACAACGATAAAAACACCGATGTCAGCCACGACGTTTTACGAGAAGGCTTGCACTTCACCCTGCAACTGCGCTTTGCCACCATCGCCAACGAAACGCAGCGGCAGCAGGTAATCGAGACCCTGCGCTGGTGGGCAAACTTCGGCGGACTGGGTGCGCGTAACCGCCGCGGCACGGGCGCGGTACAGGTAGAGCAGGCAGACAGCCTGCCGTCATTACTGAACCCCGTCACCAAAAAAGAAGCAGAGGAGGCGAGGTGCTGCCTTACCCTGCGGCAAAACAGCAACAACAACCCTGTCGCTGCATGGAAACAGGCCATTACCCGCCTGCACGATTTCCGCCAGAAAGCGGGACTTGGCCGCAATCCGCCAGGCAAAGAAGCGGGCAATAAAAAACCGGCAGGGCGCAGCCGCTGGCCGGAAGCTGATGCCGTCCGCCGTTTGAGTGGACAACATGCCGCAATGCACGCGCCCGAACACCTAGCGGGCAACGTCTTTCCGCGTGGGATGTTCGGCATGCCGATCATCTTCCACTTCGTTGGCAGGGGCGAGCCGGCTAATCACCAATTACAACCGCAAGGCAAAGAACGGCTGCCCAGCCCGCTGATACTGCGCCCCTACCATGACGGCAACGGCCAATGGTTCGCTGCCGCTCTGCTGCTGCCACACGACGGTTTGCACGACATGAAGGTCGAACTCAACGAGCAAGGCAACAACAAACAGAAATACACCGTACCGCTGTGGCAGAAAGGGCTTGCTGCCACCGTTAAGCCCCTCAATGACGATGACGACCCCTTGCACGCCTTCCTGCACTACTTCGCCGCCCCATGACCACGACAAGGAGAAACAGATGAACCGATACATCCTGATACAGTCCATCGGGCCGGTGCAGGGCTTTATCGCCGCCGCCCGACGCAGCCGCGACCTGTGGTGCGGATCCTGGCTGCTGTCCGAAATTGCCAAAGCGGCAGCGCTGCACCTGTTGCAACAACAGGCCGAACTCATCTTCCCCGCCGTGAGCGACGCGGCAACCTTGCACGATGACGATTTCTCGGTCGGCAACAAAATCCAGGCTTGCGTCACCGCAGCCGACAGCAATGCCGTGCGCCAACTTGCCGCCGCCGCGGCTGAGGCGGCGCGACAACGCTTCACCACCCTCGCCACAGAAGCCCGCGCCAAACTGGGCGATGCCGCCCTGCGCGATAACATCTGGCAGGCTCAAATCAACGACTACATCGAAGTGCAGGCGGCATGGGCGCACATTGACGACACGGCGGACGGCTACCGAACAGCCTGCGAGCGGGCGGCAAGCCTGCTGGCGGCACGCAAAGCCACCCGCGATTTTTCACCGGCCGCATTGACCGCTGATGACAGCACGCGCTGCCTGCCCAAATCCTCGCTGGACGGTGCCCGCGAAACCGTCCTGCTAGCACAAACCTTGGGACAAACCGCCCGCCGAAAACTGGGGCTGGCAGATGCCGAACAACTCGACTGCGCCGGCGTCACCAAGCGCCTCTGCGGCGACCCCGAGCAATTCACCCCGTTTACCCGCATCGCTGCCGACAGCTGGTTGCGGCAACTGCCCGCCTCTGTCCTCCCCGAACTGTGCAAGGCTTACGAACCGCTGGTTACCTGCGAACTCGCCACTCGCGTCAAAGGCAATAGCGGCTGCTACCACGATTTCCCCTACGATGCCCAATACCTTTATCCCGCCCGTTTGGCCGCTGTCCCCAAAAGTCGCGCCGAAGAGGCCGAAGCCCTGAACAAATTGCGCAACGTCCTGCGCTCTTTGTGGCGGGATTATGATGCGCCGTGCAGCTACGGCGTGCTGCTCCTCGCTGACGGTGACCGCATGGGCGAACTGCTGGATAAAGCCACGACCATAGAGCAGCACCAAAACATCACCCGCGCCCTGACTAAATTTGCGGGCAGTGTACCCGGCATTATGCGCGAGCACCGGGGCCATACCATCTACGCCGGTGGTGACGACGTCCTCGGTTTCGTCCCGCTGAATCAGGCCTACGCCTGCGCCCAGGCATTGGCACAGCACTTTGCCGACGCCTTGCAAAAACCGGCGACCCAATTACAGGTAGAACGGCCCCCCACCCTGTCCGTCGGCCTAGCCATTGCCCACATCAACACCCCGCTTGGCCACATCCGCAGCCTGGCGGCACGTGCCGAGCGCGTTGCTAAAGGCGACCAGAGTGCGCCCGACAAACAGCGCAACGCCCTCGGCATCACCCTGGCCGTACGCTCCGGCAGCACCAGCGACATCCGCCTGCGTTGGGACGACAGCGCCGCGCACCTCGCCTTCCGGGACTGGCAAGACGCCTACCGAGCCCGCCAACTGCCGAGCCGCATCGCCTACGACGCCCGCGCCATCTACCAGCGCACTGACTTCGGTATCACTACCGACCCTACCCTGCTGCGCGACATCCGCAACGCCGAACTGACGCGGATGCTGACCCAGGCCTGCACTCGTGACGGCATCAAGCTGGAGCAAAAACAGACAGACGCCCTGCGTACACGACACGATGCCCTGGCCGACCTGAACGCACTGGCCAACGAACTCATCACCGCCCGCTGGCTGACGGCCAAAACCCAACGCGACATAGGAAAAGAAGAACAATGAAACACTACCTGCTTGAACCGCTGGCACCACTGGTCTGCCGCAGCGGCCGCCCCTTCGGCACCCAAGCCGACGCGGACGACATCAACTTTCCCCTGCCTTCGGCCGCTGCCGGACTGATGCGCAGCCAACATCTCGAAGCCCAAGGCTGGATACTCGACGCAGAAACAGAAAACAGCACACGCGGTCGCCTGCGCGACGACCAGCACCACGCGCTGCAACAACTCGCCAGCAAAGGCCCCTTCCTTGCCCAGGAAGACAGGGACGGCAACATCACCGTCCTCGTCCCCAAACCGGCAGACGCCCTCTACCTGCAAGAACGCGCCACCAACAAAACTAACATTCACCGCCTGCGTCCCGCCCCGTGGCCCCACGATGCCGACGGCTGTGACCTGCCGCCCGGCCTCCTGCCCGTCCAGCTACAAAACACCGTCAAAGGCAAACCCCAACCCGGCCCCGCCTACTGGCCGCTTGAGCATAGCCTGCGCTGGCAACGTGGCGAATCCCTGAACTTCGCCGACCTGCCCGCACACACCCTACCAATCGAAACCCGCACCCATGTCCAAATTGACCGCGAGCGCGATGCCGCCGCAGAAGGGCGCCTGTACCAAACCGCCGCCTATGACCTGCAAGCAGCGCGCAAAAGCCACCATCAGGGCTGGGAAGAGCGTGCCTACCGTCTCCTCATCCAGAGTGAAGTAGACAGCAACAGCCCCCTCGTCCGCCTTGGCGGCGAAGGTCGCCTGTCGCGCTGCCGCCAAATCCCGCCCGACCCGGCCTTCACCCCTGCCGCAGACCTTGCTGCCACCATCAACGCCTCGCGCGGCCTGCGCCTGACCCTGCTCACCCCCGCCATCTTCCAGCACGGCTGGCGGCCGGGCTGGCTGGACGACACCCTGCACGGCACCCTGCCGCACACCGACATCCGCGTCCGCCTGCGCGCCTGCGCCATCGAACGCTGGCAGCCCGTCTCCGGCTGGGACATGCATCACCACCGCCCCAAAGCCACGCGTAAAGCCGTCGCAGCGGGCGCCGTGTACTGGCTGGAAACCCTGACCCCCGCTGACCACATCGCCGCCCTGGCCTTTACCGCTATCAGCGATGACCCGCAGACACAGCGCGACGGCTTCGGCATCATCAGCATTGCCGCCTGGCATACTCCCACCTAACCCACCATCACAAGGAACCCACCATGCAAGCACGCACCTACCACATCCAAGCTCTCACCGCCCTGCATATCGGCACCGGCCAAGGCGTCGGCGTCGTTGACCTGCCCATCGCCCGCGCCAAAGCCACCAACCTGCCGCAAATCCCCGGCTCGGCCATCAAAGGCGTCCTGCGCGACGAAGCCGCTGCCCAATACAATCTCAACCACAGCGACATCCGCACCCTCTTCGGGCCTGACAGCGGAGACGCCGACAGCCACGCAGGCGCCCTGGCCTTCGGCGACGCCCACCTCCTGCTCCTGCCCGTGCGCTCCTTCGCCGGCACCGTGGCCTACGCCACCTGCCCCTTCATCCTCCACCGCTACGCACGCGACCTCGGCCTCGACCTCGCCATCCCGAACGCACGCGAAGAAACCGCCTATCTCCCCCAAAGCAGCCTGCTGCACGTTGAGGGTGACAAAGTTGCCCTCGAAGACCTAGACCTCAACGGCATCGAAGACAACACCACCACCGCCTGGGCACAACACCTCAGCCAGGCCCTCTATCCCGACGGCACCCCGCAAGCGACCGAATGGCGCCAAAGCCTGACACAACGCCTCATCGTCCTGCCTGATGACATCTATAGCTACCTCGCCGACACCGCCACCGAAATCCGCACCCGCATCCGCATCAACCGCGACACCCGCATCGTGCAGGATGGTGCCCTGTGGACCGAAGAAAACCTGCCTGCCGAAACCGTCCTCTGGGGCATCATCGGCATCAGTGACGCCCGCAACCGTGACAGCAACCACAAAAAAGCCGCCGAACTCAGCGTCTTGCTACCAGAAGGCGAAATCACCCTGCAACTGGGCGGCAAACATACCGTTGGGCGCGGCTTCTGCCGCCTGCTGCTTGCTCACCCCGGCACAGGAGAAAACGCATGAACCACCGCATCCGTACCCAACACTACGCGCAGACCGCCTACCCGCTTGTTGCCGCCATCAAACACAGCCCGATAGAAGCCAAATACCGTACCCTCGCCCTCGCTTACCCCACCATGATCATGCAGGCCGGGCTGGCACAGGCTGTCGGCTTCCTCATCGCCAAAGGGGGCGAAGAACACCGCAAACTGCTGCAACATCTCGCCACACTGCTACTTGGCAAAGACGATACGCAAAAGCTGCACGAAGACGTCCTCAAAGCCGACCTGCGCCACTACCAGCTGCTCACCCGACAAAGCCTAGATGCCACCGTCTGGCTCAAACGCTACACCCAGGCCCTGCTCGGCAGCCCCAACAACACCGCAGGAGAACACCGATGACCACCCTTATGCGCCCGGCCTTGCGTGCCATCACCCGAAACACCCGTGACGCCCACGCCGGCCTCCTCCAGCAACGCGGCCTGCCCATATGGGAAAAAAACGAAAAAAACGAAAAAAACAAACTCATCGAACGCATCACCCACACCACCGTCCCCAACCACTACCACCTCGCCCTGGCGCGCTGGATAGGGCTGACCCGCAACAACAACCGCTTTACCAGCACCGTACTGCACTGCGAAAACCGCCTCTACATCGGCCTTGCAACCGGCAACACCCTCGAAACCGGCGTCCACACCCATCACAGCTACGGCGTGCCATACCTGGCAGGCAGCAGCATCAAAGGCGCAGTACGCTACTACGCCGAACAAAACGGCCTCGCCCCGGCCTATCTGGACGAACTTTTCGGCGGCGACAGTGAAACAGGCGAACCCAGCGGTGCCCTCGTCTGGCACGACGCCTGGTGGCTGCCGCTGAATGAACGCGACCGTCCCTACATCAGCGAAATCATCACCGTGCACCACCAGGAGTACTACAACGGCAAATCCCCGCAGGTGGATGGCAGCGAATCGCCCATCCCCAACCAGCAAATCGCCACCGGCGGTGCCTACTACTTCGTCATCGAAGGCGCACCTGACTGGGCGCGCTACGCCTTGGGACTCCTCAACGCCACCCTCGAACACCAGGGCCTCGGCAGCAAAACCGCCTCGGGCTATGGCTACTTCCGCCGCGATGACAACGCGGCCTGCGATAAACGCATTAACGACATCCATAACCTATGGATAAAAAATCAGAAAGCAGCCAATGAAACCGTGCGCGTTGCCGCCCTGCCTGCACACGAACGCCTCGCGCATGCCATCCTGAGCCGCCTCGGCGAACACGCCAAAACCTACAGCGACCGTAACCAGGAAAAAAACCTCCAGTTGCACCGCATCATCCTGGAAGAGCTGCAACAAGCGACAAACAACCTTGACCCTGCCGCCCGCACTCAACTCGCCGACGCCCTGGCCTTCCCCACGCTAAACACCGCCTGCAAAGGCTTTTACAGCGGCAAAAAAGAAAAAGAAATCAAAGCAGCCCTGCGTCAACTGCGCGGTGAAGCATGAAAAACACAGCCTCCCACCAAAACGCGCATTTGCACAGCCAAAAACCTTCCCCTGCTTGCGGGGAAACGGGATCCCCCAAGGGCGGAAGGCGGGATGAAAACCCCATGCTTATCCCGCTCGACGATAAAT
>CAURDG010000008.1:0-18816 GCA_963523555.1 uncultured Cardiobacterium sp. | reverse complement strand
TGTTACCACCGGCGGATTTTGAATCCGCTGCGTCTACCAATTCCGCCACTCAGGCCGATCAGGAGACGCATTATAAGTTATTTTCTTTTGCTTGCAACGTTTTTTACACCCTATTTTTAAAAGACGGACATATTTATTGCCATCTTTTTAGGATGATTTATTTGCTTTTTTGCCTTTCCCTTTGGCAGAGGTATTAAGAGCATCTTTCAATTTTTTACCTGCTTTGAATGCAGGGGTTGTGCTGGCAGCAATTTGGATTTCTTTGCCCGTTTGCGGGTTACGGCCAGTACGGGCTGCACGTTCACGGGTTTCAAATGTACCAAAGCCAATCAATGTAACTTTCTCGCCTTTTTTCAGGGTTTCGGTCACGCTTTCGAGTACGGCATCCAGTGCTCTACCAGCTTGTGCTTTGGTAATATCCGCAGCGGCAGCAATAGCATCAACTAATTCCGTCTTGTTCATAAATCTACCTTTTTTGTGAGTTTTACAGGATTAGACGGCGTTCTTACTACGCCGACGGCGAAATTCTATACAGTCATAGTGGCGGGGCGCAATCTTTTTTTCACTTTTTTGTTGCGTTTTTACCACGTTAGCGTGGTATTTTTGCTAATTATATGTTTTCATGGACATTATTAAGCCACCTGCTAAGGTGGCTATTTTAGGGCTTTGCTGGTTTTTCTGCCTAGCAACGCACGTTTTTTACGGCCTCAGTGCTAATCGGAGGCGGTTGTTTATATGTGGCCAACCGCTGGCTAAGGGGAATTTCCGATGCCTCAAAGGCATGTTCAAAGACTTGCTCAATGTGGTTGACCGGAATGATGGTCAGCGCATCCTTGACTTCATCAGGGATATCGCGTAGGTCTTTGCGGTTTTCTTCCGGAATCAGTACGGTTGTGATGTGACTGCGCACGGCGGCCAGCAGTTTTTCTTTCAGACCACCAATGGCCAGCACGCGTCCATGTAGGGTGATTTCACCGGTCATGGCGAGGTCACCACGCACCGGGATTTTGCACAGTGCCGAAAGCAATGCGGTTGCCATGCCGATGCCGGCGCTGGGGCCATCTTTCGGGGTTGCTCCTTCCGGCAGGTGCATATGGATATCGTATTCATCGTAACGCAGATCGGGCAAATGGGCTTCGAGATAGCTGCGAATGACGGACGATGCAGCCTGAATGGATTCTTTCATCACGTCGCCTAGTTGCCCGGTCAGGTTAAGTTTACCCTTGCCCCGGAAGACGGTTGCCTCGATTTGTAAGGTCTCACCACCGACGGATGTCCAAGCGAGACCGGTCACACAACCGATTTTGTTGCGCAGGTCATCTTCGCTACGACGGTATTTGGCGACGCCGAGGTAATCTTCCAGATTAGCACGATCTATGGTGATGCTCTTGGTCTCCGGTGTCAGCAGTTTACGCACACTTTTCCGTGCTAATTTGCCAATTTCCCGCTCAAGGTTCCGTACACCTGCTTCGCGAGTATAGTCTTCGATGATATCGTTGATGACACCGTCTTCCAGTTGGAATTCGTTTTTGTGCAGCCCATGTTCGCGAATTTGGCGTGGCAGAATGTAACGCGTGGCAATTTCGTTTTTTTCGCGGCTGGTATAGCCAGGCAAGCGGATAACCTCCATGCGATCCAGCAACGGGGCTGGAATATTCAGGGTGTTGGCGGTAGCAATGAAGAGTACGCTGGACAGATCCACGTCGGTCTCCAGATAGTGGTCGCTGAACGCGGAATTTTGCGCCGGATCAAGGACCTCAAGTAAAGCGGAAGCAGGGTCGCCACGGTGGTCCATGCCCATTTTATCGATTTCATCCAGCAGGATAAGCGGGTTGTTACTGCCGAGTTTGCACAATTTCTGCACAATTTTGCCGGGCAGGGAACCTATGTAGGTACGGCGGTGACCGCGTATTTCGGCTTCATCATGTACGCCACCAAGCGAGATGCGATCGAAGTCGCGCCCGGTCGCCTCAGCGATAGATTTGCCCAACGAGGTCTTGCCCACACCTGGCGGGCCAACGAGGCAAATGATCGGCCCTTTGCCGTTTCTGTTGCGCTTTTGTACGGCAAGGTAATCGAGGATGCGTTCTTTGACGTCTTTAAGGCCGTAATGATCGCGATCAAGAATTTTTTCAGCGCGGGCAATGTCGTACTGACTGCGGCGGCGTTTTGACCACGGGTAATCAATCATCCATTCAAGGTAGTTACGGATGACGTTCGCTTCGGCCGACATGGGCGACATTTGTTTGAGTTTATTCAGCTCGGATAAGGCCTTTTTCTCAGCATCGGCAGACATGCCGGCATCTTTAATAGATTTTTCCAGTTGCTCAACGTCATTCAAGACGTCTTCCATCTCGCCCAATTCTTTCTGGATGGCCTTGATTTGTTCGTTCAGATAGTACTCGCGCTGGTTGCGTTCCATTTGCTGCTTGACCCGCTTGCGGATTTTGCGGTCAAGGTCAGTTTTTTCGAGTTCTTCTTCCAGTATAATCAGGATGTGCTGTAAGCGTTCGCTGAGGATCACGCTGTCTAGAATGGCGATACGCCGTTCCAGGGTGAGATCCATATGTGCTGCAATGGTATCGGCAATGCGTCCCGGATTATTCAGTTGACGCAGGTTTTGCAGCAGGTCATCCGCGTTTTTATCGTTCTCTTTGAGAAAACGGGCAAATTGTTCGACGGCTGTTTTGGCCATCGCCCGTTGCTCGTCAGTAGCGACTTTGTCCGCTTCCGGCTGTCCATAATCGCGATAGCTCGCTTGCAAATAGCTGCTATTGTCCTGCCATTGATCTATTTCAACACGCCGCAGGCCTTCTACGAGCACTTTGACGGTGCCATCAGACAGTTTCGCCATCTGAACGATACGGCCAACCGTGCCGATAGGATGCAGATCGGCAATTTCCGGTTCGCGCACAGTAGCGTCTTTCTGCGGCACCAGCAGCAGTTGTTCCTGGTTTTCTTTGTTAGCAGCTTCCAAGGCGGCAATGGATTTTTCTCTGCCGACGAAGAGCGGCACGATAACGTGCGGGTAAACGACGACGTCGCGCAGTGGCAATACGGGAAAGTTGTTTTCTTGCATCAGGTTTCTTCAGTTCAGGCGGTGGCTTTTTGGTGTGTTTGGGGGGCGCTGCCTTGCAGAATGGTGTCAGCGGTAACGGTCACTTTGTTAATGTCTTTCTGATCTGGCAGGACGAACATGGTATCCAGCAAGGTCTGCTCAACGATGGAACGCAGGCCGCGTGCGCCGGTTTTGCGGCTGATAGCTTTTTGCGCAATGGCTTGCAGCGCTTCTGGCGTAAATTCGAGCGCTACGTCTTCATAACCGAAGATTTTCTCGAATTGGCGCACGATGGCATTTTTCGGCTCAGTCAGGATGTGTACTAGTGCGTCTTCGTCAAGGGTATCCAGCAGGGCGATAATGGGCAGGCGACCGACAAATTCGGGAATCAGACCAAATTTGACCAGGTCTTCCGGCTCAATTTGTTGCAGCAGGCGATTGTTGTTTTCATCCGCCTCCGCTTTGGTATGGACATGGGCACCAAAACCGATACCGCCCTGTTCGGTACGCTTGGCAATCAGTTTTTCCAACCCGGCAAAAGCTCCGCCACAGATAAAGAGGATGTTGGTGGTATTGACGTGGATGAGTTCTTGTTGCGGGTGCTTGCGTCCGCCTTGCGGCGGCACGGCAGCAACTGTGCCTTCAACCAGTTTGAGCAGGGCTTGTTGTACGCCCTCACCCGATACGTCACGGGTAATAGACAGGTTCTCACTCTTGCGCGCAATTTTGTCGATTTCGTCAATGTAGATGATGCCTTTTTCAGCGCGGGTCACGTCGTTGTCGCAGTTCATCAGCAGTTTTTGCACGATGGTTTCCACGTCTTCACCAACGTAGCCGGCCTCGGTTAAGGCTGTGGCATCGGCGATGGCAAAGGGCACATCAAGGCACTTGGCTAGGGTCTGTGCAAGCAGGGTCTTGCCTGAGCCGGTTGAGCCAATCATCAGGATGTTACTTTTTACGATTTCCACACCATCGTCGGCTTTTTGCTGGTTAAGCAACAGGCGTTTGTAGTGGTTGTACACCGCAACCGCCAGCGCTTTTTTTGCCTGATGCTGGCCGATGATGTAGTCGTCCAGGAAGGCCTTGATTTCCGACGGGGTCGGTAACGGCTTGCCTTCAAATAAGGACGGGGTCTCTGCAGCAGGAGCACCGTCTTTCAGCATGTCGCCGCAGAGGGTGATGCATTCGTCGCAAATATTGATGCCGTCCGGCCCAGAAATCAGGCGGCGAACTTCGCTATCCGGTTTGTGACAGAAGGAGCAGCGGTGGTGTTTGTCGGTCATAATTAGCTCCGGAATTCGGGATAAGGCCTTAGGAAGCGGCAAGATCTGTGCGCGAGGTGGTCACATGATCCACCAGGCCGTAATTAACCGCTTCTTCCGCAGAAAGGAAGTTGTCGCGGTCGGTATCGCGCTCGATTTTTTCCAGCGGTTGACCGCTGTGCTTGGCCAGTAATTCATTCAAGGTGGCCTTGGTTTTGAGCAGTTCGCGAGCATGGATTTCAATGTCGGATGCCTGTCCACCCAAGCCACCACTAATCAGCGGTTGGTGAATCATGACACGACTGTGCGGCAGGGCATAGCGCTTGCCCTTGGTGCCGGCAGAAAGCAGAAAAGCGCCCATACTCGCTGCTTGGCCGAGACAGAGGGTAGAAACATCGGGTTTAATGAAGTTCATGGTGTCGTAGATGGACATACCGGCTGTGACAGAACCGCCCGGTGAGTTGATGTAAAGGTGAATATCCTGATCCGGGTTTTCCGCTTCAAGGAAAAGCAACTGAGCGACAACCAGGTTGGCCGAGGCATCGTTGACTGGGCCGACAAGAAAAATGACCCGTTCTTTCAGCAGACGAGAATAGATGTCGTAAGAACGTTCACCACGACCAGTCTGTTCGATGACCATCGGGATGAGCAGATTATTTTGAATGTCCATGTGTTTTCTCCTGGAAAAGGCTAGTCCCCGATGTGCGGGTGGTTGATAAAATTTTCAAGGCTGGGGTGTAAAGTTCGCTTTGAAGCGAGGCAACTGAACGTTTTCTGTGAAGGCGATATCCGTCCAAGCGAGACAACCCACTGTCTCTCTTTTAGACGCGGCAAGTATGACGGGCAGAAATAAATGAAGGGCAGCCTTAGGCTGCCCTGCGTGTGCAAAATGCTTAACCGCGCTGCTGGCCAAGTGCCATGACTTCCTGGAAGGTTTTTTCTTCCTCGCTGACCTGCGCCTGTTCGTAGAGCTGATCAATCAGTTGTTCTTCAAGAATTGCCGCTTCAAGATTCGTCCGCGCATCGCGGTCGTTATTATAGAAATTGATAACTTCCTGCGGGTCTTCGTAGGTTGTCGCAATGGACTGGATACGCGCCTCAACACGGGCTTTATCCAGCTCAGGTTTGCGCTCTTCAAAGAGTTTATTGATTAGCAAACTAAGGCGTACACGGCCACGCGCTGCTTCATCAAAGACTCGGGTTGCCAGTTCTTCACGTGCTTTGGCGTCAGGTATTTGCCGCTCTAATTGCATTTCACGCGCCATACGGGCAATTTCGTTGCGAACCATACCTTCAGCGACGGGCTGTTCGGCATTTTTTTCCAGCAATGCATCAAACATATAGGCGCGACGAATACGCAACATAGCATTTTTCAGCTCACGTGCCATGTTGTCATAAATAGCTTTGCGGAAGGCATTAACATCCCCATCCTTGATCCCGAAGGCTTGGATGAACGTCCCATCCACTTCAGGAAGGTTGAGCTGTTCAACTTTTTTGACGGTTGCAGTAAATTGCGCAGTTTTACCAGCCACATCTTTACCGTGATAATCTTCCGGGAAATGAACGTCAAAAGTGCGTTCTTCCCCCGCTTTGCCACCTCGCAGCCCCTGTTCGAAATCCGGCAGCATCTGGCCGTTACCGATAATAAAGTTCACGTTTTCACCGCTGCCACCATCAAAGGCGACATCATCGATTCTGCCAACAAAATCTACGGTCACGCGGTCACCGTCTTCTGCGGCCTTATCGACTTCGACAAAGGTACCTTGCTGACGGCGCAAGGTAGTAATCATGTCATCGACATCTTTATCGCCGATAGTGGTATGCGGCAGGGTAATGCTGATGCTATCTAATCCTTGCACATTCACTTCCGGCATAACCTCGAAAGTAGCGATATATTTGACCGGCTCGTTAGCCGCCATACCAGAAACCAGTTCAATTTGCGGGGACGCCGCCGGAGCATAACCGCCATCCTTGATAGCTTCGCGGTAGGTTTCATCAATGATTTCACCAAGTACGTCCTGACGGACACTGTCGCCGTATTTTTGCTTCACGACAGCAGGCGGCACTTTGCCGGGACGGAAACCGTCAATCCGGATACGTGGACGGATGTCCTTCAAGCGTTTTTCAACTTCCTGATCCAGCCGTTCCGCCGGAACCTCAACCGTTAATTTATGCGTTAGACCTTCCAAATGTTCAACGGATGATTGCATGCTGTCCTCGATTCAATATGGCAACTGCCAAAAATGTAAGAAAACTGGTGCGAAAGGAGAGACTCGAACTCTCAAGGGTTGCCCCACTGGAACCTAAATCCAGCGCGTCTACCAATTTCGCCACTCTCGCAATAAAAGAAGCGGCGCATTTAAGCATAGGGCCTGGGGAAATGCAAGGAAGCCTTGCCGTACCTTACATTGCTTTGTCGGGGCAATTATGGATAATTGCGCCGTTTTGTCTTCATAATAAGGCGTTATATCTTGATGAGAAATGATGCAATAGAGGATATCCGTCGTGGTATCGCCGCTTTCCGCCTGTGGCAGGCTTTGGCGAAGCAGGATATTCGCCTGAAATACCGCCGCTCCACTCTGGGACCGTTTTGGATTACGTTGAGTATGGCGGTCACGGTGTCGGCTATGGGACCTTTATATGGGACGCTGTTTGCCATCGATTCATCGAATTTCGTTCCACATTTGGCGCTGGGCCTGATCTTCTGGGCCTTTATTGCTGGGTCACTGACGGAATATGCCGAGACTTTCACCGCAAACGAACATATCCTCAAACAGTCCTACCTGCCGCTTTCGGCGCTGGTGCTACGGGTGTTTTACCGGCAACTACTGATTCTCCTGCACAATCTCCTGATTTACCCGCTGGTGATGCTTTTCCTTGGTATTCCCGTCAACGGCAATGTCTTCTGGTTGCTGCCCGCCTTCCTACTGGTTGCAGTCAATATTCTTTGGCTGGGGCTGATCATCGCCATTTTCTGCACCCGTTTCCGCGATATGCTGCCGGTCATCCAGAGCGTCGTGACCCTACTGTTTTTCGTCACACCAATTATCTGGCAGCTGCAACAACTGCCGCCCACGCGCTTGCATATTGCCCAGCTCAACCCGTTCACCTCGCTGATTACGCTGCTACGCGATCCCGTATTGGGACACTGGCCCGATACCCTCTATTGGCAGGTAGCGGCGGTCTTTGCCGTCGTTGGTTCGCTATTCGCGGTGTGGGTATTCAATCTCACCCGCCGCAAAATCACCTACTGGCTATAACCCATGCGTATCACAGCAGACGACGTCAGCGTCACCTTTCCTGTCTTTGACGCCCATCAGCGTTCTTTCAAAAAAACCTTCTTCAAGGCAGCGGCAGGCGGCGGACTAAACAGCTTCCGCAAAGGCTTTGCCGAAATCGAAGCGCTGAAACACATCAGCCTTGATATCCGCGAAGGTGAACGCGTCGCTTTGGTCGGGCATAACGGTTCTGGGAAAACCACCCTGCTGCGCGTTTTCGCTGGCGTCTATGCGCCATCTAGCGGTCATATTGCCGTCGAAGGCAAAGTGACCAGCCTGCTGGATGCCATGCTCGGCATGGACGGCGAGGCGACGGGTTTTGAAAACATCCGCATGCGCGGTCTCTTTCTTGGCCTTTCGCCGAAAAAGATCGAAAACATCACTGATGAAGTCGTCGAATTCAGCGAACTGGGTGACTTCATCAATATGCCGGTACGTACCTATTCCAGCGGCATGGTGCTGCGTCTGGCCTTTTCCATCTCGACCAGTCTGCAACCGGAAATTCTCCTGATGGATGAATGGATGAGCGTCGGCGATGAAGCTTTCCGCCAGAAAGCCGAGGCGCGGTTAATGCGCTTCATCGAACACGCAGGCATCCTCGTCTTTGCCACCCACGACTTCGACCTCGCCAAGCGCCTTTGCAACCGCATGCTCATTCTCGAACACGGCCGCATCGTGCGCGAAGAACTCACGGAGAACTCTCATGACCAATAAAAGCATCCTCATCGTCGGTGCCGGATTTTCTGGCGCCACCATCGCCCGTATCCTCGCCGAAGCGGGATTATCAGTAGATATCATCGACAGCCGCGATCACCTCGCCGGCAACTGCCACAGCGCGCGCGACGCCGAAACCGGCGTGATGGTGCACATCTACGGCCCGCACATCTTCCATACCGATGACAGCGAAGTCTGGGACTTCATCCGGCGCTACGGCACCATGATGCCTTATACCAACCGCGTCAAAAGTACCGTGGGCGGCCAGGTCTATTCCCTGCCGATCAACCTGCACACCATCAACCAGTTCTATGGTAAAACCCTGCGCCCGGCAGAAGCTCACGCCTTCCTCGCCGAACAAGCGGATAACAGTATCGCCGAGCCGCAGAACTTCGAAGAACAAGCGCTGAAATGCGTTGGCCGCGCCCTCTACGAAGCCTTCTTCAAAGGCTACACGCAAAAACAATGGGGCCTCGATCCGCGCACACTGCCCGCTTCCATCCTTAAGCGCCTGCCGGTACGCTTCAACTACGACGACAACTATTTCGCACACCGCTACCAGGGCATGCCGCAAGACGGCTACACCGCCATCGTCGCCGCCATGCTGGATCATCCCAACATCCATCTGCGCCTTAATACCCGCTACCAGCGCAGCGACAGCGCCGCCTACGCCCATACCTTTTACAGCGGCCCGCTGGACGGTTATTTCGACTATCAACATGGCCGTCTCGACTACCGTACCCTCGATTTCGAGCGCTTCACCGCCCCAGGGGACTACCAGGGCACCGCCGTGATGAACTACGGCGATTTGGACGTTCCTTACACCCGCATCACCGAACACAAACACTTCGCCCCGTGGGAAAATCACGACAATACCGTCTGCTACCGTGAATACAGCCGTGCCTGTGGCGAAAACGACCTGCCCTACTACCCCATCCGTCTTACTGCCGCCCAACCACTGCTTGACACTTACCAGCAAGCGGCGCGCAGCCTTGAAAGCATTACCTTCATCGGACGGCTGGCCACCTACCGTTACCTCGACATGGACATCACCATCCGCGAGGCACTGGACGCTGCGCGCGCCTACCTGGCCGCGCAAGCGAACAGCAGTCCCATACCCGTTTTCCTGCATGACTGATACCGTCCTGATAGACCGCATCCGTACCGCCCTCGCTGGCGAAACCGACATCCGCGAAGTCAACATGTTTGGCGGTCTGGCTTTCATCGTGCGCGAACATCTCCTTGCCTGCGTCTCTATCGCCAAGAACACCCTGCTACTGAGAGTCGCCCCCGCTGACCAGGCTTACTACTTGCAACAAACTGGCGTCAGTCAGGCAGAAATTGGCGCCGGACGCCGCATGGGGGCAGGCTGGATCATCCTCGCTCACAGCATCATTACCAGCGATGCTGACCTCTACCGCTGGCTGGACATTGCGCTCACCCATAACCGCAGCCTGCCGCCGAAAAAAACGCCTCGCAAGAGGGGGAAATCATGAACCTGTTCCCCATCACCTGGAAAAAAGGCGTCCTCACCATGACCATGCAGCCCTTGTCTCTGCGCTGCATATTCTGGAGATGAACTGCGCTTATGAACCTCGCTGCCGTCATCGTCACCCACAACCGCTGCCAAAAACTGCAACACACCCTGGCAGCGACCCTCGCTCAACCCTTTTCCGCCGTCATCGTTGTCGATAACGCCTCGACTGACGGCACCCGCGCCTGGCTCGCAGGGCAACACGACCCGCGTCTGCATCTCATCCTGAGCGAACAAAACAGCGGCGGTGCGGGCGGCTTCGCCCAAGGCATGACCGCTGCCCTCAACCACGACCCCGACTGGCTCGTCTGCTACGACGATGACGCCTACCCCGCCCCTGATGCCCTGCAACAATTCACTGCCCTCGACCTCAACAACACCGATAGCGCTGCCGCCGCTGTGTACTACCCCGACGGCCGTATCTGTGAAATGAACCGCCCCAGCTATAACCCCTTCTGGCACCCGCGCAAACTGTGGCAGACCGTTCTCGGCCTCATCACTGGCGGCGCCCGTGCCGCCTTCCACCTTGACCACGCCGCCTACGCGCAGAGTGTTCCCGTCGCCATCGACAGTTCCTCCTTCGTCGGCTACTTTGTGCGTGCCGACTGGGTGCATCGCTGCGGCGTGCCTAATGCCGCCCTCTTTATCTACGGCGACGACATCCTCTATACCCTCAGGCTGCGCAAACAGGGCGCGCGCCACGCCTTCCTGCCGACCGTCCGCTTCATCCACGACTGTGCTACCTACCCGCTCCGTCATGGTGCCTATCATCCCATGTGGAAAGCCTACTACGCCATGCGCAACGGCCTGTATATCTACCGACTCGCCGCAGGCCGCTGGTATTATCCCGTCGCCCTGCTGAAAGCGCTGCTCTGGCTGACCGCCGTGCGCCATTACCAACATAAACGCCGCTACCTGCGCCTGTGGCGTCAGGCGGTCGGCGACGGCCTGCGCCGCAACCTACGCCGTGATCCTGCCACCATCATCCGCGACTACCCCGATGACGCGCCAACCGCCCGCTAATCCCGCGCGCAACGGTGCCATGCACTACATGCACTGGCTCGCCAAAACCGTTGACGCCATTCTCATCTATCTCGCCGGTGCCTTTACCTTCTGGGCCTACTTCGGCTACCCCATCTGGCAGTGGGAACGCTACCAGTGGATGACTACCCTGTCTTCGCTTGCCGCCGTGTACCTCTTCAGCGCCGGTGGCGTGTACCGCTCCTGGCGTGGTGCCCTGCGCGGCAGCCTCTTCCTGCGCCTTATGCGTGGCTACACCTACCTTGCTGCCCTCATCGTCACCTACCTCTATCTCACCAAAGCAGGCCACCATTTCTCGCGCCTGTGGTTTAGCATCTGGTTGAGTACCGCCTGTGCCGCCTGCATCATCACCCGCCTCATCGCCTACGCCCTCCTCAACCGCCTGCGCGGCGCGGGTTACAACACCCGCCACATCGCCCTCATCGGCAGCCAGGCTGCCTGCCGCGATATCTACCGCTCTGTGCGCCGTGAACCGCTTTCAGGCTACCGCATCACCCAAATCCGCCTGACCGATGCCGAAGAGGCTCACTATAACGACATTGACGACATCCGCGCCTACGACCCAACGCGCGATGGCGAACCGCCCTGCGACGAAATCTGGATCTGCCTGCCACTTGTTGATGCGAATACCGTCAGCGACATCTTTGACACCCTCAAATACAGCACCGCCAACATCCGCTACATCCCCAGACTGCGCGACATCCGCCTCATCAACTACCGTGCCTCCAACCTCGTCGGCCACTATGCACTTGATCTCAGCATCTCGCCGATGCACGGCGGCAAACGCTTTGCCAAATGGCTGGAAGACAAAACCATCGCCATCCTTGCCCTTATCCTGCTTTCGCCGCTACTCATTTTTGTTGCCCTGTGGATACGCGTGACGAGTGGCAGCCCCGTCTTCTACCGGCAGGAACGCGTCGGCTGGAACGGCGACACTTTCAACATCATCAAATATCGCACCATGCCGGTGGACAACGAAAAAAGCGGCAGTACCTGGGGCGGGGCGGCAGAAAAACCCACCATCCCGCTCGGCCGCTGGCTCAGACGCCTGAGCATCGACGAACTGCCGCAATTCTGGAACGTCCTCAAAGGCGAAATGTCCGTAGTCGGCCCGCGCCCAGAACGCCCGCAATACGTCGAACAATTCAAAAGCCAAATCCCCGGTTACATGCAAAAACACATGGTTAAAGCGGGGATTACTGGCTGGGCACAAGTAAACGGCTGGCGCGGCGACACCGACCTTGAAGAGCGCATCAACTACGACCTGTGGTACATCAACAACTGGTCGCTGGCGCTTGACCTGAAAATCATCGCCTTGACCGCCCTGCGCGTCTTCCACGACCGCCACGCCAACTAAATAACTTCTAGGCTGAAGAAAACGTGGACCATTAGCAGGGATAGACGAGAAATTGACCAATCACGATCGCGACAAAAACCAGGATTCATCCCGCTTAACGACAAAAAACCGAATCCACGGATTCGGTTTAGAGCTTTATAACGCAGAAATCATTCATGCTTCATAGCGCACAGCAACAATTTCCAGCATCTTGCGCCCGCCGGGGATGGTAACTTCCACGGTCTCGCCTTCTTCTTTGCCGAGCAGGGCACGAGCTATCGGCGAGGTGTTGGAGAGCAGGCCGCTCTTAATGTCTGCTTCGTCTTCACCAACGATTTTATAGGTCATTTCTTCGCCGCTATCGGCATCTTCGAGTTCGACGGTGGTGCCGAAGACGACTTTGCCGTTCTGCGGCAGGGTGGTCACGTCAATAACGTTCGCGTGGCTCAGTTTGTGTTCAAGTTCGCGGATGCGCCCTTCGATGAAACCCTGCTGTTCGCGGGCAGCGTGGTATTCCGCGTTTTCTTTCAAATCACCGTGTTCACGCGCTTCGGCGATCGCTTCAATGACGCGCGGGCGGTCTTCGCTTTTCAGTTTTTCAAGTTCGGCGCGCAACGCCTGCTCGCCTTTTTTGGTCATGGGGATCTTGGCTACCATGTCTTCCTCTGTTAATCGTAAATGCCGGATGTTCTGACGCCTCACCGCAGCGGATGCATGCGGCGAGATATACAAAAGAAACGGCGGGGATGGATATAAGAAAAAGCCTTGCGGTTGCAAGGCTTTCTATGGGACGTATTTTACTGGATTACGTTCTTTTCTGCCTGCTGTTTTTTCTCACTCGAATAATGCCTCGTCGTTGCCGTGCTTGCCTTCTTTTGGATGGCGGAAGAGCTGATTTTTGATGCGCTTACGCTCGCTACTGTTGCGCATCCGGATTTTCCACGCCTGCATGACTTTCTGTCGCAGGTTCTCCTGCGAAGCGGCCAATTCGCTGACAATGCCAATGCCGGACTGGATACTCGCCTGGCGCAGATCGTTGCACAGTTCGTTCAGGATAGGATTGTCTTCGACGATGGCGTTGATGTCGCTAGCCATCACGGGTTCTTTACCATCAAAAAGACGGGCAGCGTTGAGATAGGCCAGCATTTCGTACATGACATCGGCGCTTGCAAAGAAGCTATCCTGCAACGCATCAGCGCGTGCTTTCTGTTCCAGGTACTGACGATAGAGCTTGTCGTATTCCGCTTGGGTATAGACGGCTTCCCTGTATTCTTCCGCCGCGGCAGCGGCTTGCGCTACCACGACGGGATTGATTTCCTGCTGGAGGAGTTGCCAGGCGGGAACAAACGGGTTGTCGATTTCCTTGTCTTGCATGGGATTCTCTGATGATGCGGTCATGATGACGCGCATTATAGGTCGCCCTGCGGCGGTTGCACCGCTTTGTCTTCTTGCTGCCGTTGCTGTTTTTCTTCCCAGAAGGTTGCCCCCTTGATACCGAGCGCCTGCGGGTCGAAGGTATAGACGGGCAGGTTCGCTTTCTGCTGCCGTTCGTAGTCGCGCAAGGCGACAATGGTCGGGCGGCCAACGGTAAGGAAGATAATGAGCATGCCGATGATGTTCAGCCAGGTGGTCATGCCCACACCGATTTCGCCGATATTCCAAATATAGCCCGCGCTATTGATGGAGCCGTAGCCCACTGCCAGCATGGCGCTGATTTTTACTACCAGGGTGGCGTTGTGGCGCAGCCCCAGTTTTTGCGCGAGATAGATGATATTGGTCTCGGCGATGTAGTAATAGGCGAGGATGGAGGTGAAGGCGAAGAAGAAAATGGCGATAGCGACCAGAACCGGTCCAATCTTGCCGAAGACGCTTTCCATGCCGATTTGCGTGAAAGCCGGCGAGTTCGGATCGGCATGAATAACTGCGCCAGCCGCATCATGCAGATAGGAAGCGATATATTGCGTGCCGGCGCCGGCAAAGGTTTGATCGGCAACAACGTTGTATTGCTTGGTCATGAGGATGACCAGTGCGGTCGCGGAGCAGACCAGGAGCGTGGTGATATAGACGGAAAACGCCTGAATCAGCCCTTGCTGCACGGGGTGCTCAACATCGGCAGCGGCGGCGGGATGCGCACCGGTACCCTGACCGGCTTCGTTGGAATAGATACCGCGCTTCACGCCCCAGCCGATGGCCGCGCCAAACCCCGCCTGCGGGCTGAATGCATCGCCGATAATCAGGGCGATAAGCTTCGGCACATGGGTGATATTGATGACGACGATAATCAGGGCAAGGCCAATATAGGCAAGCGCCATAAACGGTACCACTACTTCCGCGAAGTTGGCGATACGCTTGATGCCGCCGAAGATGATGAAGCCGAGCAAAAGCAGGGTGAATGCGGTGGCCATCAGGCGATAGATGCCGATTTCACCGGCGATGCCACTATTGACGACGGTGCCTTCACCGATGACCTGCACCACGGCGTTGGCCATACCGTTGGCCTGCGGGCCGAGCAGGAAAATGCCGCAAGAAATGACGGCAGAGATGGCGAACACGATGCCGTACCACTTCCAGCCGAGACAGCGTTCGAAATAATAGGCGGGACCACCAAGATGCTGCCCGGTTTCCGGATCACGTGACTTATAAATCTGTGCCAAGGTGGATTCCACATAAGCGGTGGCCGCGCCGAAGAAAGCACCAAGCCACATCCAGAACACAGCACCCGGCCCACCAAAACCGATAGCAGCGGCGACACCGGCGATATTACCGATACCGACACGGCCGGAGAGTGACACCGTCATCGCCTGAAACGAAGAAATACCATGCTCGGATTGCCCGCCAGATTTCAGCAGCAAGCGGCACATCTCACCGAGATGCCGCACCTGCACGAAGCGGGTCATGATGGAATAAAACAACCCAACAGCCAAAATCAGCCAGATAAAAGCGGGGTTCCAAATGATGCCGTTCAGCCAGGAAACGGCAGATTCAAGGGAGGAAGCGTGCATACTGAGTACCTCTTGGATGATGACCGCGACGTGCGGTAAGGCAATCTAGCACAGAATACTCAAATATCCACAACCATACCCACAAAAAAGCTTGGGTTACCGCTGCCTGAGGCCGTATTGACAGGCCACAAGCCCGCCTTATACTGCCCCGCCTTACCTCATTGAAACAAGGCAGAAAAACGTGAAAACCGTGGCCATCGGCATCATCGGATACGGCACCGTCGGACAAGGCGTGGTCGAAGTCCTCGCCCGCAACGCCCGCGAAATCGAGCGGCGCAGCGGTTACCAGTTACAAGTCAAACGCGTCGCGAAACGCAGCTGGCAAGGCATCGACACCAGCGCCCTGCCCTTTGCCTGCGACACCGACCCCTTTGCCATCGCCAGCGATCCGGATATCGGCATCGTTATCGAGCTGGCTGGCGGCGAACATCCCGCCTTTGAAATCATCAAAACCGCCCTCGAACACGACAAACACGTCATCACCGCCAACAAAGCCCTCATCGCCCGCCACGGCGATGCCCTCTTCGCCCTGGCCCGCAAAAAAGGGTTGGAACTTACCTTTGAAGCAGCGGTTGCAGGCGGTATCCCGGTCATCAAAATCCTGCGCGAAGGCATGAGCGGTAACGAAGTCAAACGCGTCGCCGGCATCATTAACGGCACCAGCAACTACATCTTGAGCGAAATGGCGCAAAAAGGGCGCAACTTCGCCGACGTGCTCAAAGAAGCGCAGGCACTGGGTTACGCCGAAGCCGATCCGTCTTTTGATATCAACGGCACCGACGCTGCGCATAAAATCACCATCCTCGCCTCGCTGGCCTTTGGCATCCCGCTGCAATTCGACAGCGTCCACATCGAAGGCATCGACGCCCTCACCCCGGATGATATCCAAGACGCCGCCGAACTCGGCTACAGCATCAAACACCTCGGCCTCGCCGTGCGCCGCGATAACGGCGTGGAAATCCGCGTTCACCCGACCCTTGTGCCACAAGACGCGCTGATAGCGAGCGTGAACGGCGTGATGAACGCCGTGCAAATCCAGGGCAACGCCATCGGCAACAGCCTTTACTACGGCCCCGGTGCGGGCAAACTGCCGACCGCCTCGGCCGTTGTCGCCGATCTCATTGACGTCGTACGCGAGCTCAACCTCAAAGGCGAAGACCGCCTCGCCGAATTCGGCTACAGCCAGGTGCTGGACCGCAACACCCTGCCCGTGCTGCCGCCTGAAGACTTCAACAGCGCCTACTACCTGCGCCTGACCGTTGCCGACCGTGCCGGCGTTCTCGCCGACATCACCCGCATCCTCGCGGACAACGGCATCTCCATCAACTCCGTCAGCCAGAAAAACCGCCACAAACACAACAGCCATATCCCGCTGGTGCTGCTCACCGAAAAAGTCCGCGAAGCCGAGATGAACGCCGCCTGCGCACAACTCGCCGCCCTGCCCGCCGTCTCCGGCGCCGTCAAACGCATCCGCGTCGAAAACTTCGAATAACACAAAACCTCCCCTTCCCCCGCTTGCGGGGGAAAATGCCATAGGGCGATGGGGGCTTACTGCCCTCACCTGCCATCACCTACGCCTAACGACCGCATTCGCCTCGCGCTGAAAAGACCACAGCACACACCCCATGATCACCCCCCGCCCCCTGCGCATTGACACCGCCGCGCTGCCCGCCGACTGGCACCCGCTCGTGAAAAACATCTACGCCGGCCGTCTCAACCATCACGACGAAATCGAAAAACGCCTGCAACACCTGCTGCCGCCGGACAACCTCACCGGCCTCAACGCCGCGCTTGACCGCCTTGACCACGCTATCCGCAACCGCGAGCCCATCCTCGTCTATGGTGACTACGACGTGGACGGCGCGACGGCGACCGCGCTCACCGTGCGCGTCCTGCGCCAACTCGGCGCGGATGTTGCCTGGTTCATCCCTAACCGCAGCGTGCACGGCTACGGCTTCAGCCTCGCCGGACTCGCCGACCTGCCTGATGCAACGCGGCTTATCCTTACCGTGGACAACGGCATCCAGAGCCACGATGCCATCACTGCTGCCCGTGCGCGCGGCATTGACGTCGTCGTCACCGACCACCACCTGCCCGGTGAAACCCTGCCGCCTGCGAACGCTATCGTTAACCCGAACCGGCGCGACTGCCCCTTTGCCGGCAAACACCTCGCCGGCGTCGGCGTCGCCTTCTACCTGCTGCTTGCCCTGCGCAGCCGCCTGCTTGCGGAGAGCCGCTGGCCGGATACCCTGCGCCTCTCCGACTACCTCGACCTCGTCGCCCTCGGCACCGTCGCCGACCTCGTCCCGCTCGACTACAACAACCGCATCCTCGTCAACCATGGCCTCGCCCGTATCCGCAGCGGCCACGCCAATACCGGCATCAACGCCCTGATGGCGGTCGCCAACCTCGACCCCGCCCGCCTCACCGCGCAAGACATCGCCTTTTCCCTCGCTCCGCGTTTGAACGCACTCGGCCGCCTTGGCGACATGGCCGATGGCGTCGCCCTGCTGCTTGCCGAAGACCGCCAGACCGCACTCGACTACGCGCAACAATGCGACGACCTGAACCGCGACCGCAAAGCGCTGGAAAACGAAGCCGTACAAGAAGCCGCGCGACAAGTCTCGCCGGCGCTGCCGCTTGCCGCTGCCTACGATCCCGCCTGGCACGAAGGCATCATCGGCATCCTTGCCGCTCGCCTGAAAAGCCGTTTCGCCCGCCCGGCACTGGTCGCCACCGACAGCGGCGAAACCGGCTGGATCAAAGCCTCGCTACGCTCCGTCAGTGCCGTGCCGCTGGTGCCGCTCCTGGACAGTGCCGCGCGCGACCTGCCACCCGCCGCCCTGCGCTACGGCGGCCATGCCGCTGCCGCCGGACTCTCCGTGCAGCGCGAACACTATCCGGCACTCATTGCCGCCATCAACCGCGCCTTTGCCGAACACTACGGCGCGACCGTCCCGCCCGAACCCGTCTATATCGATGGCGAACTGCCCGCGACCCTGCTCAACCTCGACTGGGCACGCTACCTCGAACGCCTCGAACCCTGGGGCGCGGCATTGCCCGTGCCCGTTTTCGCCAACCCCTTTGAAGTACTGGACTGCCGCCTGCTCGGCAGCGCACACACCCGCCTCGTCCTGCGCGAACTGGACAGCGGCAACATCTATAACGCCTCATGGTTCTTCCATACCGCTGATTACAAAAGCGGCACCCGCCTGCGCATTGTTTACCAACTGCAAGTGAACCGCTTCTACCGCGACGAACGCCTTGACCTGCTCGTGCAATACGCCGAAGCACTATCACTGTAAATGCTGTACCCGACAAGCAGGACAAACGCTGAGATTACCTCGCTTGGTGGCAAACCCAGTGTTTATCCCGCTTGGCGGCAAACCCAGCAATTACACCGCTTGGCGAGCCCAGTAATGACGCCGCTTGGCGAGCCCAGCAATGACGCCGCTTGGCGGGTCCAGTAATGACGCCGCTTGGCGAGCCCAGCAATTACACCGCTTGGCGAGCCCCGTATTTACGCCGCTTGGCGAGTCCAGTAATGGCGCCGCTTGGCGAGCCCAGTATTTACGCCGCTTGGCGGGTCCA
>CAURDG010000007.1:0-18979 GCA_963523555.1 uncultured Cardiobacterium sp. | reverse complement strand
TGGCCTCGCCAAGCGGCATCAATACTGGCCTCGCCAAGCGGCATCAATACTGGCCTCGCCAAGCGGCATCAATACTGGCCCCGCCAAGCGGCGTAAATGCTGGGCTCACCAAGCGGCGTAAACACTGGTCCCGCCAAGCGGCGTAAATACTGGCCTCGCCAAGCGGGATAAATACTGGGTGCACGGGCAGCCGCCAAGCGGGATGAAACCTGGGTTCCCGGATGTTCATCACATGGGTTATGGGGCTTGTAATCGGTTTTCGCAGGCGGCGAGGAGGGTGGCGGTGGTGTGGTGGCGGTCGGGGAATTGGGTGCTGAGGTAGATGTGGCGGGCGAGGGACAGGGTCGTCCAGGCGGCGATGGCGGCGATGGCGGCGGGGTCGGCGGCTGTCGGGTTCGCGCTTAGGTAGGCGTCGTGCAGGGCGCGTTCTTGTGCGGCGCAGGCGGCGAGGTCGCCGTGGTGGCGCAGGGCGTGTTCCTGGATGTGGGCGAGGTAGTTGCCTACGTCCAGTGCCGGGTCGCCTTCGCTGTAAAGGTCGAGGTCGAGCCAGTAGAGGCGTGCGCCGTCCACGAGGTTTTGGTCGGGGTAGCAGTCGCGGTGGATGCCGCAAACCGGGCGGTGTTGCAGGGTTTCGGCCAGGGCGGTGGTCGGGGCGATGAGGGCGTGGATGCGCGCGGCAAGGTCGGGGTGGATGGCGGCGGCTTGGTGCAGGCGGTCGTGCAGCAGGGTGAGTTCGTCTTCGATGTTCCAGCGGCGTGTGGTCGGGATGTGGCTGTGGTGCAGGGCGGCGATAGCGCGGCCGATGTCCGCCCACAGGGCGGGCGGGCTGTGCGGGTTGAGCAGTTCGGTGGCGGGGCGACCCGCGACTTGGCGTTGTAGCCACAGGCGTTCGGCAGGCAGGATGGCCAGCGGTTCGGGGACGCTGAGGTTGGGCAGGGTGAAGCCTTGTTGCCACAGGGCACGCTGGATGGTGTAGCCGTGTTTGTCCACGCTTTTGACGCGCAGTTTGCCGAGGATGGTTTGTGGTGGTGCTTGCGGGGTTTCCAGGGTGTAGGCGATGAGGGCGCGGCGGCCGGGTTTGTGGCGCAGGATGCGCAGGGCGCTGATATGGCCTGCGGGGGTGTTGAGGGCGGCGAGGATGCGGGGCGCGATGGTCGCGAGGTGGTTGGCGGGGTGGAGTTCGTCGTGGGTCATGGTTGTGCGGCGATTTGGGCAGTTTGTTCGAGGCGCGCGCGCATGGTGTCCGGCCAGGCGGGGTCGCGACGGCGGTAGGGTTCGGGGATGAGGCGGATGAGGGCGGCGATGGTGCGCCAGTGCAGGCTGTGGCGGTTGATGGGGCGGGCGTAGCCGTCGAGGAGTGCGTCGCGCAGGGTATGGGCGTCGGTCGCCGGGGTGTGGGCGAGGGTTTTGCCGATGAGGGTGGCGAGGTCGGCGTCCGGCGTGGCGCGGCAGGCGTTGTCCCAATCGATGAGGTGGTAGGTGCCGTCCGGGCTGTGGATGATTTGGTCCAGCGATAGGTCGCCGTGGCTGAGGCAGGGCGCGGGGTTGTCGTGGGCAAGGGCGCACCCGGTTTGCCGGATGAGTGCGGCCACTGCCGGGGTCAGCGCGGGGTGGAGATGGTCGATGGTGGCGAGGGTTTGCGCGAGGCTGTGTTGTTCGTCGGCGGGGGTGGTGTGCGGCAGGTGGTCTGCCGGGGTTTGCTGGATGCGGGCGATGCAGGTGCCGATATGGGCGGCGGTCGCGGCATCGGCATGGTGCAGGGTCTCGCCTTCCAGCCAGGCGGTGGTGATGCTGGCGTGGTTGGCGTCGGTGCTGTGGATGGGTGCGCCGCCGAGGGCGGCTCCGGTGGTGGCAGCGCGCAGGATGGCGGGGTAGTCGGCGGCGGTGTGGTAGCGCAGGAGGTGCGCGCCCAGGCGGGCGACGAGGCGGCGTTCGGGTTTGTAGCGCAGGATGGTCGCTTCCGGCGGCAGGTCGGGGTTGAGGCGGCGGTCGTGTTCGGGGCTGGCGATGAGGAGGTGGTGCGCGGCAAGGGCGAGGCGGATGCCGCCGTGGCGTTTGTGCAGGCGGCGCTGTTGCCAGTCCCAGTCGTGGCTGGCGCGCGGCAGGGCTTTGGCGTAGGCGTGGTTTTGTTTGCCGTCGTAGTGTTCGAGGTACAGGGCGGCGAGGCAGTGGGTGTGCGGTTTGTAGCGCAGGTAGTGGACGCGGGCGCGGTGTATGGTGGGGTCGTGGGCGCGCAGTGCGGCGCTCAGGGCGTCGTCATCATGCAGGAGGGCCAGGCCGGGCAGCTCGGGGTCTTGGGCGATGAGGCGGTGTTCGAGGGGGTGCATGGTGTGTCGGGTCGCTGCAACGGGGCCGCTTTATGGCTCTTCGTCCGCCGCTGGGGTGTCGTCGCCGGTGCGTTCGACGGCGGCACGGTGCATCCGCCACAGGGAGGCGTAGAGGCCGTTTTTGGCGAGGAGTTCTTCGTGGCTGCCGCTTTCGCCGATTTTGCCTTGTTCGATGTAGATGATGCGGTCGGCGCTGGCGGCGAGGTCGAGGTCGTGGGTGATCATCAGCGCGGTACGGCCTTTGATGAGGCGCTCGATGGCGTGGCGGACGATGGTTTCGCTGTGGCGGTCGAGGCCGGTGGTGGGTTCGTCCAGGACGATGATGGGGCTTTGTCGCAGTGCGGCGCGGGCGACGGCGATGCGTTGTCGCTGGCCACCGGAGAGGGTTGAGCCGCGTTCGCCGATTTGGGTGTCGTAGCCTTCCGGCTGTTTTTGGATGAAGTCGTGTGCGTTCGCGAGTTTGGCGGCGGCGGTGATTTCGGCGTCCGTCACGTCGCGTCCTGCCGCGCAGGCGATGTTGTCGCGGATGCTGGTGGCGAAGAGCAGGGCGTCTTGCGGCAGCAGGGCGATGTGGCTGCGCAGGTCGGCGAGGCGGTAGTTGCGGATGTCGCGGCCGTCGATTTCGATGCGGCCGAGGTGGGGGTCGTAGAGGCGCAGGAGTAGTGCGGCGAGGGTGCTTTTGCCGATGCCGGAGGGGCCGACGATGGCGGTGTGTTCGCCGGGGGCGAGTTCGAGGTCGAGGCCGTCGAGGATTTTCGGGCCGTCCAGGGTGTAGGCGAAGTGGATGTTGCGGTAGTGGATGCGGCCCTGGGGTTTGGGCAGGGGTTCGCTGTAGGGGGTGTCGGCGATAGCAGGGGTTTCGTCGAGGATGTCGGCGATGCGTTCGGCCGAGGCGAGGGCTTTGGAGAGGCGGCCCGCGTATTTGGCGTATTCGCGCACGGGGCGCATGCTGTTTTTGAGGTAGCTGATGAAGACGAGGAGGTCGCCGGTGCTGATGGCGCCAGCGATAACCTGGCGCGCGCCCTGCCAGAGGACGAGGGCGGTGGCGCAGGCGACGAGGAGGTCGGTGGTGCGTTCGAGGCCGGCGGAGAGGCGTTTGGTGCTGAGGTCGGCGTGCATGGCGCTGCCGTCGCTGCCGCTGAATTGGCGGCGGAAGTTGTCTTCGAGGGTGAGGGACTGGACGGTGCGGATGGCGTTCATGCTTTCGGCGGCGGTCGCGGCCAGGCTGCCTTCGCGTTTGCGGGTGCGGCGGCTGGCTTCGTGGATGAGGCGGCTGCTGCGCCGTGCGCTGTACCACATGACGGGCAGCGGCAGGAGGGAGATAAGGGCGAGTTGCCAGTTGATGACGATCATGACGCCGAGCATGCCCAGCAGGATGAAGATGTTGGCCAGCATGGGCAGGAGGGCGCTGACGGTGATTTCTTTGAGTTGGTTGATGTCGTTGACGAGGCGCAGGGTGAGGTCGCCGGGGCGCATTTTTTGGTGGTAGGCGAGCGGGAGTTGCAGGAGTTGGTCGTAGAGGTCGCGGCGGACGCGGCTGAGGACTTGGGTGCCGATGCGGGCGAAGCCGATGGTGGAGAGGTAGCCTGCCAGTGCGCGCAGGGCGGCGATGAGGATGACGGCTGCGGCGGCGAGGAGGATGGCGGTGTGTGGGGTGAGGCTGCCGTGCTGGTGTTGTTTGAGGATGTGGTCAACGAGGTAGGCGAGCGGCCAGGGTTCGAGCAGGCGCATCAGGGTGGTGATGAGCAGGGCGGCAAGGGCGCCGATGAGGAGCGGGACCTGGCCGTGCAGGTAGGGGGCAAAGCGGTGGGTGATACGGGTGATGGGGCGGTCTTCTTCGGTCATGGTGTGGGTTCGGGTTTTGTTTTGGTTTGTAGGGCGGTGGGTTTTTGTGCTGCAAGCGGGAGAGGCCGTGGTTATCCCGCTTGGCGGTTGTTTTTCTCCCCTTCCGCTCGCTTTGCGAGCGTTTGCGGGGAAGGGGGTTCCGCTCAGGCGTCGGCGAGGGCGAGGATTTGTTGGGCGACGGCGTCCCAGCTGTGTTCGCGGGCGACGCGTGCCTGGCCGTTTTGTCCCATGTGGCTGCGGCGGGCGGGGTCGCGGGCGAGTTCGAGGAGGGCTTGCGCGAAGGCGGCGGGGTCGTCCGGTGGTACGAGCAGGCCGTCTTCGCCGTGGTGGACGACTTCGTGCAGGTGGCCGACGCGGGTGGTGACCACGGGCAGGCCGGCGGCGAGGTATTCGTAGATTTTCAGCGGCGAGAAGTAGAAGTTTTCTTGTTGGGGGTAGGGGGCGGTCGCGATGTCGAGCGCGGCGAGGTGTGCCGGGACGTCGCTGGCGGCGATGGCGCCGTGCAGGGTGGCGCAGGCGCTGAGGCCGCGCGCGGCGAGGTCTTGTTCAAGGTCGGACCGGCCTGGTCCGTCGCCGATGATGTGCAGGTGGGCGCGCGGTTCTGCGGCGTGAACGCGGGCGAAGCTGTCCACGAGCAGCGGCAGGCCATGCCAAGGTTTGAGGGTGCCGAGGAAGCCGATGTGGATGTGATCGTCGTGGCGCGTGGCGTTTTCGCGCGCTGCGGCGAAGGGGGCGGGGTCGACGCCGTTGGCGATGGTGGCGATGTGTTGGTGCGGCCACTGCGCGAGGTAGGCGGCGACGCCCGGCGAGACGGCAATGATGCTTTTGGCGAGGGCGAAGTTGTTGGCAGCGATGGTGGCGGCTTGTTCGGGCAGGACGAGTTCGCGGTGGGTGCGTTGTTCTTCGATGAGCGGGGCGTTGGCTTCGAGGATGCCGGGGGTGTGGGTGGCGGCGGCGTAGGTCATGCCCGCGTCGCTCCACAGGGAGTAGCGTTCGTAGATGAGGTCGTAGGGGCCGTGCGCGGCGAGCAGGCGCTGTGTTTCGGCACGGGCGGCAAGGGCAGCTTCGGCGCGTTCGAGGGTGCTGCCTTTGGGCGGGGCGGGCAGGGGGACGGTGCGGATGTGTTCGAGGCCGGGCGGGGTTGGGCCGTCGTAGCGGCTGGCAAAGAGGGTGACGCGGTGTCCGGCGCGCAGGTAGGCGCGGGTGATGGCCTGAACGTGGATGGAGGCGCCTTTGTTGCCATAGACGGGGATGCCGCTGTCGGCGCAGATGTAGGCGATGTGTTTGTTTGTCATGGTTTGTGATGGATTCGGGTTTGTTTGGTGTGAGCCCAGTGTTTGTCCCGCTTGGCGGGTTTTGTCAGCCGCCGCGTGTGATGTGTTCGCGCAGTTCGGCGGTGTTTTGGTGGATGTCGTAGTGTTGTTCGATGTGGGCGCGGGCGTTGGCGGCAAGGTGTTCGCCGTAAGCGGGTTTTTCGAGCAGGCGGGTGATGGTTTCGGCGAGGGCGTCCGGATCGTGCGGCGGCACGAGCAGGCCGGTTTCGCCGTCGTGGATGAGTTCGGGGATGCCGACGATGTTGGTCGAGATGCATGGGGTACCAAGCGCCATGGCTTCGACGAGGATGGTTGGCAGGCCGTCACGGTCGCCGTCGGCGCTGATGATGCAGGGGGCGACGAGCATGGCGGCGTGGTGCAGGTAGGCTTTGACTTCGGCCTGGGTGCGGTTGCCGATGAGGTGGACTTGGTCGTCAAGGCCGAGGGCGGTGATTTGGGCGGCGAGTTCGCTGCGTTTGCCGCCCTCGCCAATGATGGTGCATTCGCAGGCGATGCCGTCACGGCGCAGGCGGGTGATGGCGTCGATGAGGTGGTTGAAGCCTTTTTTTTCGACGAGGCGGCCAACGGCGAGGATGTGCGGCGGGCGGTCGCGCGGGATCTGGTAGAGGAATTGGTCGAGGTCAAGGCCGTTGTAGATGCGGTAGATGGGGGCGCTGCTGTGGTATTCGGTGCGCAGGTGGGCGAGGTTGTAGTCGCTCACGGTGATGGTGAAGGCGGCATCCTGGATTTTGGTGGCGAGGTTTACGGGTTCAGCGTAGTGGTGGTAGATGTCTTTGGCGTGAGCGGTGAAGCTGTACGGGATGGCGGCGAAGTGGCCGGCGAGGCGGGCGATGGTCGCGGCCTGGGTGCCGAAGTGGGCGTGCAAGTGGGTGATGCCGTGTTCGCGCGCGGTGAGGGCAAGGGTGATGGCCTGGCCGATGGTGGCGGCGTCGTGTTCTTCGCTGAGGGCGAGTTCGGTGTCGAAGTTGGGCAGTTGGGCGTGGGCTTTGCGCAGGTGTTGCCAGTAGAGCAGGGTGTCGTGGTACTGGTGGCGAATGCGGTGCACGGGCGCACGCACGCGGGCGATGGCTTCCTGGAAGTGGGTTTCCTGGACGGGGCCCAGGGCGTAGATGCGGATTTTCGCGCCGGCTTTTTCGTGGGCGAGGATTTCGTTAACGATGAAGGTTTCGGAGAAGCGCGGGTAGCGTTTGAGGACGTAGCCGATGGTCATGGGGTTTCCTTGTGGGTGAGAGTGATGGCGGCTTGCACGAGGTTGGCGAGGCCGTGGTAGTCGAGGTGGTCGCGCGCGTCGGGTAGCGGCGGATGTTCGGCGGCAAGCCAGGCGGCAAGGGTGTCGGGGTTGAGTTCGTCCGGATGCAGGCAGGCGGCGAGTCCCATCTCGGCGAGGCGGCTGGCGCGCAGCCATTGTTCCTGGCGCGGGCGGATGCGCGGCACGAGCAGGGTGCGTTTGTGCAGGGCGAGGGTCTCAAGGGTGGTGTTGTAACCCGCCATGCTGATGATGGCGGCTGCCCCTTGCATAAGTGCTAGGGGTTCGGGGGTGAAATCGCGGGTTTCGCAAACGGGGTTTTGCGCAAGCAGTTCGGCGAGGTGGGCGCGTTCTGCTGCCGGCATCATGGCACCGGTGAGGATGATGCCGCGCCAGCCATCGGGCAAGCGGGTGCGGGCGAAGGTTTCGGCGAGGGTGTAGCCGTCCTGGCCGCCGCCGAGCAGGCAGAGGGCGTAGGGGGTCTGGTTTTGTTCGCCGGATGGGGTGGTTTCCTGGCGTGTGAGCGGGTCGGGGTAGCCAAGATAGGTGATGGTGGTGTTGTCGAGGGTGTCGAGGTGGTAGGCGGCAGCGGTGTTGTAATAGCGCGGGTCGCCGTAGATCCAGACGGCGTCGTAGTAGCGGCGGATGGTGTCGAGGGTCGCGAGTTTGTCCCATTGGCGGGCGACGGTTGCGGGCTCGTCGATGATGTCGCGCAGGCCGAGGGCGATGCGGCAGCCGCGCGCGCGTTGGGCGGCAAGTGCCGCGTCGAGTTCGTTCTGCGCGCCGCGTGCGACGTTATCGACGATCAGCAGGTCGGGCGCGAAGGCGTCCAGCGCGGCGGCAATGGTGTGGCTGCGCAGGGCGGTAAGGTCGGCGATGGGGATGTTGAGGTGACGGGCGCGGTAGTGGCCGTCTGTCTGTTTGTGGTAGGCGGGCAGGGTCAGGCTGTCGATGCCGGGCGGCAGCGGGTAGGCACCGCTTTCACGGATGCCGGAGATGAGCAGGACGGTTGCCGCCAGCGGCGGCTGGCTGAGGGCGCGGGCAAGCAGGCTGGTGCGGCGGATGTGGCCGAGGCCCATGGTGTCGTGTGAGTAGAGGGCGATGCGGGGGGCTTGGTTCATTGTGTTTTGGCAGGCGTGTTTTTTCGCAGCGCGGATTATGGCAGATGTTCGGTGAATGGTTTTTGACGGTGCGGTTCATCTTCGGTTTAATCGGGCTTCGCTACGATTAGGGGGTATGAATATGAAGTTTTTGTTGTTTCCCGCCGCCGGTTTCGGCCTCGCCATTTGCGCTGCTTTTGCCGCCGATCATGATACGGCGCGCCAGGCGGTGATGGCAGGGCGTTTCAAGCCGCTGGCCGAGATTCTTGCCGCCGTGCAAACGCGTTATGACGGGCGGGTGCTCGATGTTGAGCTCGACCGCGATCAGGCCGGGCGCAATGTGTATGAAGTGAAGCTGCTCGCCGCCGACGGTTCGCGTCGCGAGATTCATATTGACGCTGTCACGGGCAAGGAAGTCTCGCTAACGGCGCCGCCGCAGTTTTTGTCGATGCCGGTGCTGCTGCGCCAGGTGTTGCTTGACCATCCGGGGCGGGTAATCGACGTGGATTTGCGCCATCACCAGAATCGCTTTTTTTATCAGGTGCGGGTGATGGACAAGGACGGCCAGAGCGGCGATGTGTTCGTCGATGCGGTAACGGGGGCGCCTGTCGCCGAAACCGGTTTCCTGCGCGACGACATGATGCCGCTGGCTGATTTGCTGGAAACGCTGCTCAAGCGTTATCACGGCAACGTGCAGGAAGTGGAATTGAAGTACGACCGCGACGCCCGCCCGTTCTACGAAGTGGATTTGCAACTCGACAACGGTATGCTGGTTGAAGTGTCGCTTGACCCGTTTAACGGTCACATCCTCAGCGAAGACGAAATCGAGGTGCGCTGATGCGGGTGCTGATAGTCGAAGACGATCGCGAACTGGCGCAGAGCCTTGCTTCGCACCTGCGCGAGTCCGGCATGATTGTCGAACTCGCGCACGAGGGCAACGATGCCGCCTTCCTCGGCTGCACCGAAGACTACGATGCCGCCGTGCTTGACCTCGGTCTGCCCGGCATGGACGGCGTGTCGCTGCTCACCCACTGGCGCGAAGAAGGGCGCCGCTTCCCCGTGCTTATCCTTACCGGACGCAGCCGCTGGAGCGACAAACTCGCCGGATTCAGCGCCGGCGCAGACGACTTCCTCACCAAACCCTTCCTCTTTGAAGAAGTCGTACTGCGCCTGCGTGCCCTGCTGCGCCGCGCCCACGGCCACGCCGATCCCGTGCTGCAAGTCGGAGCGCTGGCCTACGACACCTTGCAGGGGCGCTTTCTCTACGAAGGCCGCCGCCTCGCGCTCACCGCCCAGGAAGAACGCATCCTCGCCTACCTCATGCACCGGCCCGGCGTCGTTATCAGCCGCAGCGAAATCCTCGAACACGTCTATGCCCGCGACAGCGATCCCGATTCCAACGCACTGGACGTCCTCATTGGCCGCATCCGCCGCAAACTGGGCGCACCGCTCCTGCAAACCGTGCGCGGACGCGGCTTCCTGCTTGCCGATCCGGCCGATAACCCCGGCGAAGGCGAAGAACCATGAACCCCCGCTTCGGCCTCGCTCAGCGCCTGCTCTGGCTGGGCGTCATCACCACCGCCCTTGTCCTTAGCGTAAGCGGCTTCGCCCTGCGCGACCGCCTGCATAACGCCATCCTGCGCAGTCTCGCCACCTCACTCAACGAACGCGCCGACCGCATCAGCGCCAGCATGCGCCTCGGCGACAGCGGCCACATCTTCCAGGATGCCGGCCTTGTGCCGGACGAATTCCGCGCCATCTTCTCCGGCTGGTACTGGCAACTCGAAGCCGGCAACATCAACAAACACTCGCGCTCCCTGTGGGACAGCAGCCTGCCGCTTGCCCAAGCGGCGACTTACAGCGACGATCCCGAACTCTACCGTCTCACCGGCCCCACCGGTGAAGCCCTGCTCGGCATCCGCCGCCCCCTGGACATAGGCGGACAAACAACAACGCTCCACCTCTTTGGTCCGGCAGACGCCACCCTGGACGAACTCAAACGCATCGACCGCGTCCTCCTCATCAGCCTCGGCATCCTCGCGCTGACCCTGCTCGTCTCCCTGTGGCTGCAAGTGCGCCTCGGCCTGCGCCCGCTGCGCCGCCTGCACCGCGCCCTGCGCGACGTCCAAAACGGCGACGCCAGCCGTGTCGGCAGCGGCTACAGCCCCGACCTTGACCCGCTTGCCGCCGAAGTGGACGAAGTATTAGAACGCAACGCCCGCATCGTCGAACGCGCGCGCGGACACGCCGCCGACCTCAGCCACGCCCTGAAAAAACCCCTGGCGCTGCTTACCGCCGAAAGCGGCAGCGGCCAAGTCGATGACGAAAAAATCCGCAACCAGACCGACACCATGCTGCGCCTTATCGAACGCCACCTGGCACGCGCAGGCAGCGGCGCGGGCGATGTGCGCCGCATCGACACCGCCGCCTGCGTCAAAAACCTCCTCACCCTCATGCGCCAACTGCACGGCGCGCGCAACCTCACCTGGCACATGGACGTGCGCGGCGACACCCACATCCGCGCCGAACAAACCGACATCGAAGAAGTCCTCGGCAACATCCTCGATAACGCCGGCAAATGGGCAAAAAACCGCATCAACATCCACATCCAACACCACGGCGCAGAAAAAGGACGCGGCAGCGTCGAAATCCGCGTCGAAGACGACGGCTGCGGCCTCAGTGACGAAGACATGGCCCGCGCCACACGGCGCGGCTCCCGCTTCGACGAAGGCACGGCAGGCAGCGGCCTCGGCCTTGCCATCGCCGCTGACATCACCGACACCTACGGCGGCAGCCTGGAACTCGCGCGCAGCCCGCTTGGCGGCCTGCAAATCACCCTGCACCTGCCCTGCTGACGAACGCGCACCCCACCAGAATCCCTCACACAACAAAAAGGAACCCACATGAACATAGTCATCATCGGAACCGGATACGTTGGCCTCGTCGCTGGCGGCTGCTTCGCCGAAATCGGCCACCACGTCACCTGCGTGGACATCTGCCCGAAGAAAATCAGCGGCCTCAAACAAGGCCAACTGCCCATCTACGAACCCGGCCTGGATGAAATCGTCGCCAGAAACACCGCCGCCGGACGCCTGCACTTCACCACCAACCTCGCTGACGCCGCCCCAGACGCCGAAGCCTACTGCATCGCCGTCGGCACCCCGCCGGACGAAGACGGCTCGGCCGACCTGCAATACGTCCTCGCAGCCGCCAGAGAAATCGGCCGGCACCTCGCCCGTCCCGCCGTCATCATCAACAAATCCACCGCCCCGTCGGCACCGCCGAAAAAGTGCACGCGGCCGTCAGCGAAAGCCTCACGGCGCGCGGCGCGGACATCCCCTACCACGTCGCCTCCAACCCCGAATTCCTCAAAGAAGGTGTGGCCATCGGCGACTTCATGCAGCCCGACCGCATCATCATCGGCGCAGACAGCGAAGAAGCCCTCAACCAGCTACAAGCCCTCTACGCCCCGCTGACCGAACGCGGCGCCCGCCTCATCCACATGGCCGTGCGCGACGCCGAAATGACCAAATACGCGGCCAACGCCATGCTCGCCACCCGCATCTCCTTCATGAACGAAATCGCCGGACTCTGCGAAAAACTCGGCGTGGACGTTGAAAACGTCCGCCTCGGCATCGGCAGCGACAGCCGCATCGGCCACCGCTTCATCGCGCCGGGCGCGGGCTACGGCGGCTCCTGCTTCCCCAAAGACGTGCGCGCGCTGGTCAACATGGCCGAAAACGCAGGATACGACCCGCACGTCCTGCATGCCGTCGAAACCCGCAACCACCAACAAAAAAACCGCCTCTACCAAAAACTCTGCGCCGAACTGGGCGACGACCTCAGCGGCAAAATCATCGCCGTATGGGGGCTGGCCTTCAAACCCGGCACCGACGACATGCGCGAAGCACCCAGCCTCGCCCTTATCCACGCCCTGCTTGACGCCGGCGCCAAAGTGCGCGCCTACGACCCCGTCGCCCTGCACACCGCCAGCCGCGCCCTGCCACATGCCGCCCAGGAAAACGGCGACCTGTTGCTACTTGACGACCAATACAGTGCCGTGGATGGCGCCGACGCGCTCATCCTCGTCACCGAATGGGAACACTTCCGCGAGCCGGATTTCAACACCCTGCGCGCCCGGATGCACCGCGCGCTCTTCATCGACGGCCGCAACCAGTTCCATCCGGACGACATGCACCGCCACGGCTTCCGCTACATCGGTGTAGGACGCGGCCACGCCATCGCCTGAACTTTGTAACCCTTTCCTGTCACCTCTGCCCTGCAGGCAGCTGCCCCTTCCTCGCGAAGGGGATTTTTTTGCCTAGAGCCCACCAAGCGGGATAAACGCTGGCCTCGCCAAGCGGGATAAACACTAGCCTCGCCAAGCGGGATAAACACTGGCCTCACCAAGCGGGATAAACACTGGCCTCGCCAAGCGGCGTAAAGACTGGTCCCGCCAAGCGGGATAAACACTGGCCTCGCCAAGCGGGGTAAATACTGGTCTCGCCAAGCGGGATAAACACTGGCCTCACCAAGCGGGATAAACACTGGCCTCACCAAGCGGGATAAACACTGGCCTCGCCAAGCGGGATAAACACTGGCCTCGCCAAGCGGGATTACAGCCAGGATTGACGCAGGGAGCCGCAGCTAGCCATGCCGTTTTTCTGTCAAATAAATGTCGTAGCGGGTGTTGGGGCCGTCAATGTGGTAATCCGGAGCGACACCTGCCAGTGGCGGCGCATGTTGCGGGCGCTTGACGATGACGCGGCGGGTGGCGGCGAGGCGGGCACGGGCGAGGAGCGCTGCATCGTCGCCGTCGTGGCCGATAAGCTGTTGCAGCGCCTGCATATGCTTTTTGACTTTCGCGCTTTTGCGCCGCTCGGGATACATTGGGTCGAGATACACCGCATCAAAACCTTGCGGCGGCAGGGCGGTTGCGGCGTCGGCGTGGACAAGCGTCAAACGGGCCGCGATGGTGGCGGTTTTAGGGTTATCGCGAGCCTCTGCGAGGGCGGCGGCAAGCAGCGTGTGCAGATAGGGGTTTTGCTCGTAAAGGGTGAGGATGAAGCCGCGTGAGGCGAGTAGCCAGGCATCTTTGCCCCAGCCGGCAGTAGCGTCTGCCACCTGCGCACCCGCCATGCCGCGCAGGGTTTTTGGCAGGGTTTCGCTGCCGCTGCGTTTGAGGTAGCTGCTGAAATCAAGCGTCAGCGGCGGGTGGCGCTGTCCGCCGTCGCAGAGATGGTAGCGGCCATCCCGCCAGTGCAGGTAGTAACCACCTGCGGCGTCATTGGGGTGATGGATGCGGCAGGCGGCGAGCGGCGGGTCGGGCGGATCGCCGAGCAGGTAGAGGGTCATGGTGTTCTGGGAATACGGGCTTGCGCGGATTGTCAGACGTTTGGCGGATGCTGTCAAAATCCCTTCAATTTTTCCGATAGCGTTTTTTGGACTGCCGCCCGCGCCGCCAAGCGGGCAAAATAGCGGTTTTTCGGAGAGATACGAGATGGATGTCTGGTTGCTGCTGGCCGGGGAATTTGCCCCGCCACCAAACCTGCCGCAGGCGGAGGATGTGGTCGTGGCGGTTGATGGCGGGATGCATCATGCCGCTGCGCTTGGCGTCGTGCCGTCGCTGTGGCTGGGCGATTTCGACAGCAGTGATGCCGCGCTTGCTGCGCAATATGCCGCCGTGCCGCGTCTCGCTTTTCCTGCCGACAAGGACGAAACGGATGCCGAGCTTGCCCTTGCCTACGTTAGCGGGCATTACCCGCAGGCGCGCACCGTGCAAATCATCGGCGCAGCGGGCGGCGAGGCGGATCATGCTTTTGCCAACCTGTGGGTGCTGCCGCGCTTTGCCCTGCCGACCTTGCTCTACGGGCGCACGGCGACGTACGCCTTCGCGCACGGCCTCGCTTCTTGGGACATACACGGTCAGACAGGCGACAAAGTCAGCATATTTGCCTTGACGGCAATCCACGGCCTTGCCAACAGCGGCCTGTGCTGGGCAGCGGAAGACCTCCATCTGACGCCGTTTCGCGCCCACGGTGCGCGCAACGAACTCTGCGCTGCGCATGCCACCATCCGCTGGCAAAGCGGCGCCGGGCTGGTCATCGTCCCCACCGCCGCAAGCGGCACATTACATTCATGTATCATTTCCCCTTCATTCACCTGATAACACACAACAAATGAAATACCTGCCCCTCCTGTTGATCACCCTGTTCGGCGCAACCGTCGCCGCCAAAGACCCCGACAAAAGCAACGAATGGAGCCGCATCCCCGCCCCCATCGGCCATACCCCGCAGGCCATCGGCGGTGCCGCAAACGGCTGCCAGCTCGGCGCACAGACCCTGGAAGCACAAGGCGAAGGCTTCATCAGCATCCGCCGCTGGCGCAACCGCTATTACAGCCAGCCCATCACCCTGCGCCTGGTGCGCCACGTCGGCCATGAAATCGCCAGCCTGCACCAGTCATCCATCCTCATCGGCGACCTCAGCCAGCCCGCCGGCGGGGAAATGCCCTTCGGCCACGGCAGCCACCGCAACGGCCTCGACGTGGATATCTGGTTCTACACCGTGCCGCGCGGTCACCAGCCTGATCCGGAAATCGAACCGCCGTCAATGGTGGATGCCGCCGCCGGTACCCTCGCCCTCGGTGAGTGGCAAACCGCCTACCGCGATGCCTTGCACGCCGCCGCCACCTTCCCGGAAACCAACCGTATCTTCGTCAACCCCGTCATCAAACAGCACCTCTGCGACAGCGAGTCCGATACCCGCTGGCTGCGCAAAATCCGCCCGTGGATAGGACACGACGCCCATTTCCACGTCCGCCTGAACTGCCCGCCCGGCAGCCCCGAATGCATCACCCAGCCCGCCATTCCGGCAGGCGACGGCTGCAATGCCGACCTGCGCAAATGGGTAGCCGACCAGAGCGATGCCGTCCTGAACCCCAGACCGCAACCTCCGCGCCCGCCCAAACCACCGAAGACCCCACCTGACACCTGCATAACACTGCTACAAGGAAGCACACCATGACCGATAACACCCTGCTCACCCCCGAACAATTCGCGCGCGACCTCGCCGAAACTATCAGCCGCCAATTCCAGACGCGCGTCTCCATCCAGCTCAACCGCCACCAGCCCGAGCACACCCACCTGCACGTCCACCTCGCCCAGCCGCTGACCCTGCCGCTGCAACACCTCTACCGGCGCTACCAGGAACACCCGGAAGAACTGCAAAAACTCATCGCCTTCGAACTGCAACGCATCAGCGAGCACACCATCCGCCAGACCCCGGCAGATGACCCCGAAGCCATCCTGCCGCAAATCAAAAGTGCGGGCTGGCTGCAAGAACTGCAAAAACAAATCGCGGAACAACAGGCGGATAAAGAGCTGAAAGACCTCATCATTGCCCAGCCCTACCTCGCCGACCTCTTCATCTGCTACGTGTACGAATGCCCGGCCGGGCTGCGCTACCTCTCGCAGACAGAAAGCGAAGCGCTGGGCTATGGCAACCCACTACTGCTGCGCACCCGCGCCATCAAAAACCTGCGCAAACGCAAACACCGCAGCAAACTCTACCGCCTCGAAGGCGGCGCTTACAGCCTCGTGCTGGACGGCGTGTACGACGCCTCGCTCCTGCTCATCATCGACGAAATCCTGCCGCCAGGCTGGCTGCACAGCGCCATCTTTGCCGCGCCCTCGCGCGGCGAACTGCTCTTCGCCAAAGACGACAGCCCCGCCAACCTGCAAGAACTGCAAACGCTGGTCAACGAAGTCAGCACCAAAACCGCCCACCCCGTCAGCCCGCACCTCTACCGCTGGCAGGACGGCCAACTGCACCTCTACCGCGCCAATACCGAGCTCTGACCATGACCCCAGCCGACGACCTCTTCACCCGCGTCCGCCTGCCGGATAGCGCAGAAATCCTCGAAGAACACCGCTTCCCGCTCTACGGCCTCACCGGCCTCTACCAGAAACTGCGCGTGCCTGCGGCGGGCGTTACCGTGGAAAGCATCACCGTCAGCCTCGAAGAAGCAGCGGGACAGAGTACGCAAGAACTGCTGAATCTCGTCCTCGCCTCTGGTTACGTCGCCGAAGACGCCGAACTGACCTTCCGCGAAAACCGCGCCGGCGGTTACCTCTACACCTACTTCAACATCGTGCCGCTTGCGGACACGCCATAAAAAAGCCGCCTGCGGGCGGCTTTCTAATGATCGCCCGACGGTGAGCCCAGTATTTACGCCGCTTGAGGCGAACCCAGGTTTTATCCCGCTTGGCGCGAGCCCAGCTTTTATCCCGCTTGGCGAGCCCAGCATTTATCCCGCTTGGCGCGAACCCAGGTTTTATCCCGCTTGGTGCGAGCCCAGGATTTATCCCGCTTGGCGCAAACCCAGAATTTATCCCGCTTGGAGCAAACCCAGGTTTTATCCCGCTTGACGCGAACCCAGGATTTATCCCGCTTGGCGAGCCCAGCATTTATCCCGCTTGGCGAGCCCAGCATTTATCCCGCTTGGCGCAAACCCAGGTTTTATCCCGCTTGACGCGAACCCAGGATCTATCCCGCTTGGCGAGCCCAGCATTTATCCCGCTTGGCGTAAATCCGTGTTTTTCTCCCGAAGTTCAGGCTAAGCGCGCAGTAAGGCATGCAGGCGTTCGTGCAGCCACCGTATGACAATCTTAAAGAAGGGCAAGCGCCCTGCCCCACCCCCCACACAGCAGCAGCGCTGTAACCATCCTCAGGCGCACTTTACGGTGGATTGGATGAGCACACCGCGAAGCATCGCCATAATGCGATAGCAAGACTATAATGCGCGCCCCATTTTTGGGCATCGCAACCTGATGCAAGGAGAAAAAGAAATGAACAGACGCGACTTGCACCGCGATTTGCTGCACAGCGGCAAATACCGGCAACAAATCGTCAAGGCAAAAAAAGGCAAAGGCGCTTTCAGCCGCCACGATAAACACAAGAGACACCACCTGGAAAACGGTGGTGTTTTTTTGTGTGCCGTATTGATCAGCTAAATCAGGGGCTGCCAGTATCAGAATGGGTGAATGCCCTCTCCTACCCTCTTGTATGCTTTCCCCTCCGCAAGTCCTCACCGACGCAAGCCATTCCAGCGTCAAAGAAAGAAGAATTTCCCCTGCTTGTTTTGAAACTATTTTTTGAGGCAGATAACGATGACGACCACGAACGACACACTTTTTGACCGCATCGGCACACATTTTCTGAAAAACATCTATGCCACCGTCAAGGGACGTATCCGCCTTGCAGTCTTGCAACGCGACTTGCAACCGCTACTTACGGGCGTACCGTTGCGCATCCTCGATATCGGTGGTGGTGCAGGACAAATGGCGCTCTGGTATGCAGGGCTAGGGCATGAGGTAACCGTCGCCGATATCTCGCAAATGCTGCTGGATGAAGGTCGCGCTGCCGCGCAGGCATTAGGTTTGCCGGTCGCTTTCGTTCAGGCAGATGCTTTCGGCCTGGATGGAGCATTGGGCGGGGCCCAATACGACCTGGTTTGCTGTCATGCCGTGCTGGAATGGGTCGAAAACGGTACAGAACTGCTTGCTTCCTGCGCCGCCCGTGTCCGTCCGGGGGGATATTTCTCGCTGATGTACTACAACGCATACGCCCTGCGCTTCGCCCAGCATGTCTTCGGTAACTTTGCCTACCTGGATCGTGATCTGCAGCCCTACCGCAAAACGGCAAAACTGACGCCCTCACACCCACACTATCCGGAAGAAGTGAATACCGCCCTGGATAAACTCGCGCTATATCCCGCCCGCCGCTCTGCCATCCGCTGTTTTTACGATTACATGAAGCCGCATGACAGGGCCCGTCATAGCGCAGAAGAACTCACCACCCGCGAACTTGCCCTGTCCGCCGACCCCCATTACCTGAATGTTGCCCGCTACATCCATGAACTACGCCGGAGAAACATTACCGATTGAACACACTTTCAACAGCCAAGTAATTGCTTGCAAAGGGATTTTGACAAGTTATAGGGAAAGGCTTAGTATGGCATCCGTTACATAGTCATGAACAAAAAATTACCGCTGCGGCGGTAGCCATGCAAACACAATCTTTAAGGAAAAAACAATGAAAACAACAGCAAGAATCCTGCCAACAGCCCTGCTGCTTGCCCTGTTTGCCACGAATAGCAACGCACAAATGCCGCAGTTGGCCGAACAATGGCAGACCTTTGGCGCACCAGTTCCTGCCAACGAATCCGTTACCCCCGGTTGGGCGGGAGCAATATTCTATCGCCCCGCAGGTGCAGGCGGCCCTGCCGCCAATATCTACGTCAACGGCGAATACCTTGCCTCGCTGCTGCCAGGCGGCTACCGCTACGCCGAACTCTGTCCTTACAACCAGCGCCTGGCTTCGGCTTACACCGGACAGGACCCGGCCTATAACATCAAAGCCGGTGCCGGCGAGTTTTACGACCTGCCAAAAGGTTACGTCAGCTTCTTCCGTGTCATTGATGGCGGTATGGGGCCAAGCCTGCAAGCGGTAAACCGCGCGACCGCCGGAAGAGACCTTGGTCTACTGCGCGAACAGGTACACACCCTGCCCCGTCTCGAACAAAATCGTAGTTGCTCGCCAGAACTCGTGCAGCAATACAACATTGACGTTGCCGCCCTGTTCAAATTCGACCGCTATGACTACGCCAGCATGCTACCCGAAGGCAAGCAGCGCCTGAAAGAAATCGCTGCCGATTCCTATCAGTACCGAGATGCGACCAGTGTCATCTATATTGACGGCTACACCGACCCCGAAGGCAGACCTGCTTATAACCAACGCCTCTCACAACGCCGTGCGCAAACAGTTAAACGCGTCCTCGTCGAAAATGGCTTCAACGCCTCCTCTCTCAAAGCACGCGGCCATGGCGAAACAGACCTCGTCGTCAGTGACTGCCGCGCCCGCTACCCGCGTAATGCCAGCGCCAGGGCTGCTTGCGACCAGCCAAACCGCCGTGTGGAAATTAAACTGTACGGAAAAAATATGCACTAAATCACCGCAAGATAGTGACCAAGCGCCCCACGGGGCGCTTTTTTTGATGCATTTCCACAAATATATAGCTAAGATGCTTATTTTTTCATACAGGAGAATGATTATGGCCTACTCTCCC
>CAURDG010000006.1:0-19759 GCA_963523555.1 uncultured Cardiobacterium sp. | reverse complement strand
GGCCTTCGGCGCGCAGGATTTCCGCCTGCCGCTGCCCTTCGGCTTCGAGGATTTGTGCGCGCTTGATTTGTTCGGCTTTTTTCTGCCGTGCCATGGCGTCAACAAGGTCGGCAGGCGGGGTGATGTCCTTGATTTCGACGCGGGTGACTTTCACGCCCCAGGGGTCGGTGGCGTCGTCGATAATGCCGAGTAGGCGGACGTTGATGGCATCGCGTTGTGATTGCAGGTCGTCAAGCGTCATTGAGCCGGCCACGGTACGCAGGTTGGTGGTGGCGAGGTTGAGAATGGCGAGTTCGAGATCGTCCACCGAGTAGCAGGCTTTGGCGGCGTTCGTAATCTGGAAGAAGACGACACCGTCCACTGTTACCTGGGCGTTGTCTTTGGTGATGACTTCCTGACGCGGCACATCCAGCACGGTTTCTTTCATGTTCACCCGGCGGTCAGCGCGTTCCCACAGCGGCACGATGAAGTGGAAGCCGGGTTCGAGGGTGCGGTTGTAGCGGCCAAGACGGAGCACGGTGCGTTCCGTGCCCTGATCCACAATCTGAATAGCACGACGTCCAAACCAAAATGCGAGGATAATCAGGACGATGATGAAGATGGTTCCGCCGCTGAATTGGGAGGTGAGGCCGGTAGGCATGATGTGCTCCTTGTATTGGTGAATTTTGTGGAAATTATAGCTGCTTCATTGCGGTGATACACAGGTGGTTTGAGATAAAACCATTGCAGATACGCAACCGCTATAAAAAGGGCTTTTTTCGTGCAAGATTTGAGTTCGGCACGCGCCAAGCGGCGTAATTACTGGGCCCGACAAGCGGCGTCGTTGCTGGGTTTTATCGCTTCGCGGATTGGTCTAACCCCCATCCCAACCCTTCCTCCACAGGGAGAAGGGCTTTTTTCGTGCAAGCTTTGAGTTCGGCACGCGCCAAGCGGCGTAAATACTGGGTCCGCCAAGCGGCGTCGTTACTGGGTTTTGTCGCTTCGTGGATTTGTCTAACCCCATCCCAACCCTTCCCTCACGGGGAGAAGGGCTTTTTTCGTGCAAGATTTGAGTTCGACACGCGCCAAGCGGCGTAAATGCTGGGCTCGCCAAGCGGCGTCAATACTGGGCCGGCCGCTTATTCAAAGTCGAGTTTGTAGGGGCTTTCCGCCTGCCACAGCGCTTGGTCTTCCTGCAAGTCGGCGCGGGTCAGCGGGTGGGCGGCGAGGTAGCCGTCCGGGAAACGCAGGCGGCAGGTGTCGTCGAAGCGGCGGATGTCCGGGTAGTCAATGGCGGCGATCGGGTTGCGGCTGCGCTGGATGAGCACGGCGAGGCGCAGCGCCAGTGCGTTTTGCCATACCCAGGCGTGGTGCGCCTCTGGTAGTGCGGCGATGTCTTTGTCGGGGATTTTGCGTTTTTGTGCTTTGACGAGGATGGCGGTGATGTCCTGCATCAGGCGCGAGTAGCCCGGCATGTCGGCATTTTTCAGGATGTAGGCGCCGTGTTTGTCGAGGTCGTGCCGGGCGATGGCCCAGCCGATTTCGTGCAGGGCGGCGGCGTACTGCAGGAGCGGGACGAAGCGCGACGGGGTTTTTTCCGGCAGCTGGCGGTTGAGGTGGGTGGCGAGGGTGGCGACACGTTCGGCTTGTGCGGTATCGACGCCGAAGCGTTGTTGCAGGGCGCGGGTGGTGGCGTCGCGTTCGTCGTAGCTGCTGTCGCCGCGTCCCATGAGGTCGAGCAGCACGCCTTCGCGCAGGGCTTCCTGGCTGACGATGGCGTCTGCGATGCAGAGGTGCTGGTAGAGGGCGGCGAGGATGCAGACGCCGCCGGTGAAGCCGAAGGCACGCGCGTCATCCACGCCGAGTTTTTTCGGCAGTTTGTCGGCGCTGCCGATGTCGGCGAGTTTGTCGAGCAGGGTTTCAAGGTCGGCGCGGCTGATGTGGTCGCTTTTGAGGACGCGGGCGATGGCTTTGGCTGTGCCGCTGCTGAGGACGACGCGCTGCCACGGTTCGCCGTCAAGGTAGGTGCGGATATGTGGCTCGATGATGGTACCGGCGTAGTCGCAGGCTTTTTTGATGGCGGCTTTCGTGATTTTGCCTTTGGGGAAGTGGCGCTTGGCCATGTTGGCGCAGCCGATGGTGAGCGAGCGCAGGGTTTGCGGGGTATTGCCTTCGCCGAGGATGATTTCGGTGGAGCCGCCGCCAATGTCGATGACGAGGCTGCGTTCGGTGAAGTGGTTGTGGGCGCTGATGCCGAGGTAGATGAGCGCCGCTTCTTCGCTGCCGCTGATGATTTCGATGGGTTTGCCGAGCGCGGCTTCGCCGGCGGCGAGGAAGGCGTCGCCGTTTGCCGCAACGCGCAGGGTGTTGGTGCCGACGGCGCGGCAGTGGTCTTCGGGAATGTCGGCGAGGCGCTGCCCCATTTGGGTGAGGGCGGCGATGCCGCGCGCCCAGGCGGCTTCGTCGATGCGGTTGTCGTCGTCCAGTCCTTCGCCGAGGCGCACCATGTGCTTGATTTTGTCGACAACGCGGATGCCGTCGCTGTCGGCGCGGGCGATGAGGAGGTGGAAGCTGTTGGAGCCGAGGTCGAGTGCGGCGTAGGTGTTTTCGCTCATGGTGGGGTGTCGGTGATGGCAATGATGCCCACGAGGTGGGTCCAGTGGAAGGTGCTGCTGACGGTTGGGATGTACCAGGCGGAGAGGGTGCCGTCGAGGTAGAGCGCCTGGGTGCAGCCGATGTGTTGCAGCGCGGCGGCGAAGCGGTAAAGGCTGGGCCATTCGCCGTCGAAGCCGTAGTTTTCGCTGAGGATGAAGTAGAGACTGCCGTCGCCGGTGGTGCAGACGGCGTTACGTTTGTGCGGGCTGCTGTGGGTTTGGTTGAAGCGGCGGTTTATCTGGCCGTCAAGGATGAGAATGGGGCCAGACTGGAACGCCCATTGCGGGTGGTGCGGGACTAGCTGGTAGGTGGCGGTGGTTTTGATGTGGGCGCGACCGTTTTCGATATAGAAGACGCCATTCGGCTGGACGTGGAAGTTACCCTTGCCGTTTCTGGTGTTGAGCGGGACGAGGGTTTGCCCGTTTTCGACCCACAGACCTGCGGGGGTATCGTTTTCACTGTAAATGCCGGCGTTGGTCAGGAAAATGACGCGTTTGCCCTCTGCTTCGAGGCTGCGGCGCAGGGTGCCGAGGCCAGCGTAGGCCGTGCCTTTTGCGTTTTTCCAGTGCAGGGTGAGTTTCGCCGGATCGGCGCGATAGACGCCGTAGCGGACGTTATGGAAGGTGAAGTTGGCGTAGGCGCCGCCCGCCGCCAGCGGTCGGAGTTCGGGCATGGCAGCATGGCTGGTGCCCATGAAGAAGGCGAGGATAAGGAGGATGGCTTTCATGGTTTGTGTTGGTGTGCGGGGAAGCTGTATTTGTCTCGCCTGACAGACTTCAGTCGTCGAAGCCTTCCGAGTAGCCCTGGGCGAGATCGCCGAATTTGAGGTATTGGCTGAGGAAGCTGAGTTTGACGGTGCCGATGGGGCCGTTCCTCTGTTTGCCGATGACAATTTCCGCGATGCCTTTTTCCGGCGAGTCGGGGTTATAGACTTCGTCGCGATAGACAAACATGATGACGTCGGCATCCTGTTCGATAGCGCCGGATTCGCGGATGTCCGACATGATCGGGCGTTTGTTCGGGCGGTGTTCGACCTGACGCGAGAGCTGGGAGAGGGCGATGACGGGCACCTCCATTTCTTTGGCGAGCAGTTTCAGGCCGCGCGAGATTTCGCCGATGAGCGAGGCGCGGTTGTCGTCGCGGCTGTCCGGCAGTTGCATGAGTTGCAGGTAGTCGACGAGGACGAGGCCGAGCGCGCCGACTTCGCTTTTCAGGCGGCGCACCCGCGCGCGCAGTTCGGTAATGGTGAGGTTTGAGCCGTCGTCGATGTAGAGCGGCGCGTTTTGCAGTTGGCTGACGGCGAGTGCCAGTTTGCCGCGCGTGTCGTTGCCCTTGATGTCGCCTTTGCGCAGTTGTGACTGGTCAATATTGCCAAGCGAGGACATCATGCGCAGCACCAGCGCCCGCGCGGGCATTTCCAGCGAGAAAACGGCAACGGGCTGTTTGGCACCGATAGCGACGGCTTCGGCGATGTTCATGGCGAAGGTGGTTTTCCCCATCGAGGGGCGGCCGGCGATGATGATGAGGTCGCCTGCCTGCATGCCGGCGGTCATTTTGTCGAGATCTTTGAAGCCGGTGGGGATGCCGATGACGTCGCTGCCGCGCTGGCTGACTTCTTGCAGGTATTGCACGGTGTCGGCGAGGACGTTTTTGATTGGGTGGAAGCCGTCTTCTTTGTGTTGCTGGTATTGGTTTTTGATGTCGAAGACGCGCTGTTCGGCGCTGTCCAGCAGTTGTGCGGCGCTGCGGCCTTCTGGCTGGTACACGCTTTGTGCGATTTCGCCGCTGCTTTTTAAAAGGGCGCGCAGGATGGAGGCTTCGCGCACGATGTCGGCGTAGGCGGCGACGTTTTGCGCGCTGCCGTAGGCGTCGGCGAGGCTGGCGAGGTAGGCGGTACCGCCACAGTTATCGAGTTCGCCCGCTTCGCGCAGGGCATCGGCGACGGTCACAACGTCCAGCGCTTCCTGGTTGCGCTCGGCGACGCTTTCCATTGCTTTGTAGATGAGTTGGTGGGCGCGGTTGTAGAAGTCGGGTGCGCTTACCCGCCCGGTGACGCGATCCCACATGTTGGCATCAAGCAGCACGCCCGCCAGCACCGCCTGTTCGGCATCTTGCGAGTGCGGCGGCTGGCGCAGGCGTTCTTCTTGTTGTTCGAAATCGGCCATCAGGCTTCTCCGCGTCGGTTTTTTTCGGCAGCGACGAGGCGGGCGCGGGTGTCGTTAATCCAGGTTTCGGCGATGGCGTTGATTTCCGCCGGGGTTTTGCCGTGGGGGTCGATGGGCTCGCCGACGACGACGTGCACGGTGCCAGGGTGCATCAGGCCGCGTTTTGGCCAGAATTGTCCGGCATTGTGCGCGACCGGCACCGCCGGGACGCCGAGGGCGGCGGCAAGCCGGGCAGCACCGAGTTTGAACGGTAGCGGCGCGTCCGCCGGCGCGCGCGTGCCTTCAGGGAAGAGGATGACGCTGTAGCCCGATTCGATACGCTGGCGTCCTTCTTCGATGACTTTCTGCATCGCCTGACGCTTCTGTTTGCGGTCAATCGGTACGGGGCGCAGCACGGCCAGCGCCCAGCCGAAGAAGGGCAGCATCATCAGTTCTTTTTTCAGCACCCACACCTGGCGCAGTTTGAGGTTGGGCAGGAAGGCGGTTTCCCAGGTGGACTGGTGGTTCACCATGAGGACGCAGGCGCCTTGCGGCATTTTGTCGAGGCCGTGGATTTGCCATTTGATGCCGACGATGATGCGCGCCAGCCAGATGGTGGTATAGCCCCAGCCGAAGGCAAGGCGCAGGCGCAGCGGGAAGGGCAGGACGATGAGGCAGACGATGAAGGCCGACCAGAGGATGGTGGCGGGGACGAAGAGGATTTTGAAGAGCCAGGTGCGCAGGGTGTTCATCAGGCGGCCTCCTTGAGCCAGTGGTTGACGGCGGTTTCGACGTCGGGGTAGCTGAGGACATCGCGCAGGGCGGCGCGGTGTTTGTGTGCGGTGTTTTTGCCGTGACCGGTGCGGACGAGGATGGGCACGGCCCCCGCCGCTTGCGCCGCCTGCACGTCAACGAGGTTATCGCCCACGAAGGGGACGCCGCTGAGGTCGGCCAGGCCGAAATGGCGCGCCTGGTCAAGCAGCATGCCGGGGTTGGGTTTGCGCAGGGGGTGGTCGCTGTCGGCGCTCGCGCAGTGAACGATGCGGTCAATGCGGCCACCAAATTCACCCGCGACCAGCCGCAGTTTGTCGTGGATACGGGCGAGGGAGGCTTCATCAAGGACGCCGTGCGCGATACCGCCCTGGTTGGTGCAGATACCGACGCGGATGCCGGCCTGGGTGAGGCGGGCGATACCGCGCAGGGCGTTGGAAAGGAGGCGCAGTTCTTCGGGGCGGGTGATGCGTCCGGCTTCGTTCAAGACACCATCACGGTCGAAGAGGACGAGTTTTTTGTCGAGTTTGATCATGGGGGCACGGGATGGGATTCGGCGCGAAGTGTAGCACTGAGGCATGAAAGAATGGGGAATACCCGTTCCAGATACCAAGCGGGTGCAGATGCAGGTTTCGTCCCGCTTGGCGAGGCCAGGTTTTACGCCGCTTGGTGGTTGGGATGGTTCATATGGTCGTTGCCACGTATGAAAAGAAAAAGCGACAGCCGGAGCTGTCGCTTGGATTAGGCATTTCGCTGCATTCAGGGCCTCGCCGGGGCTTCTTGTGGCGGTGTGCCGTCTTGTGGCACAGGCGGGGGCGGTGGAGGAGGATTTTCTTCCGCTTGCAGTGTTTCTGCTGCATCTGCCGGGTTCGGCGGCACAATGGGCTTGCTGCCGCGCAGGATTTTGCCGTCATCGGCGCTGATTTCTGCGAAGTAGCGCCCACCATCAGCGGCCAGCAGTTTGATTTCATACACAAGGCCTTGGCGACGACCTTCAAGTTCGGCGTCTACCACTTTTGCGCCTACTTCTTTTTCCGCCGTCTCTATCGCCTGACCCAGGGCGACGGTGGCGTAGCGCGGCATGTTTTTCTCATGCTCGCTCTCTTGTTTGAGAATGTCGTCGCTTATTGCATCGATGCGGTATTCGTGTTCCTGTTTGTCGTCGCGCAGGTCGATATCATAGACGGGGCGGCCCTGCTTCATTTCCAGCTCAAGGTTATCCGCGCGCGCACCGCTCGCTTTTTCGGCGATGGCGACGGCTTGCGCAGCACTGATTTTGCTTTGTGTGAGGGCTTGAAAGGCTTCACGATGCAGCCCGCGCGGACCATGTGGGCCTGGGCCACGATGTCTGCCGTAATCATCGTCTTTGCCGACAGCAATGCCACTGGCAAGCAGGGAGATGAGGCCGAGGGTGGTGATGAGGCGTTTTTTCATGTCAATTCTCCCAGGATTTAGGGTTGCGCACCGCGCAGGACTTTGCCATCGGCGGCATCAATGTCCACATAGTGACGTTCACCGTTGCTACCGAGCAGCTCGGTTTGGTAAATGAGACCTTGCTGCGTGTTTTCCAGTTCGGCATCAACAACTTTGCCGGCAACTGCTTTTTCAGCGGCTGCAATGGCTTGTGCCATATTAATGCCCGGATTGTGCTGCGGGTCGTTGTCGGTTTCCTGGCTGTTCTTGATGATGTCGCCGCTTACAGCATCAACGTGGATATCGTATTCCTGCGGACCGTTGCGCAGATCAAGATCGAACACGGCACGACCATTTTTCATGTCAAGTTCGAGATTATCAGCATGTGCGCCACTTGCTTTTTCAGCAATGGCGACGGCTTGCGCGGCGCTGATTTTGCTTTGCGCCAGGGCCTGTTGTTCGTCGCGCTGATCGGCGGTTGCGCTTGTTGCGGTGAGAAGGGTGGCAAGGCTAAGGCTGGCGAGGAAAGTTTTGTTCATGAGTTTCTCCAGTTGGTTAAAGGGAAATGACTATGGAATTTCTTCATCGGCAGGTCATCCCTTACCGATGGTGCGCATTGTAGGGAGAGACTCTTAGGGAAAAATTAGGGCACACACGGCAATGGCAGCAACGATGAGCAAATGTACTGTGAGGCCAGCATTTATGCCGCTTGGCGGCCGCAGTTTCAGCGCAGTCCGTTAATAAACGCACGAATCACTGCATCGGCTTCTTCTACCGTGTAATCATGACGCTGATGCAAGCGGATGGGTGCAGGCAAGTGGCGCTGCTGCGCCCAGATGTCGGGGCGGACGGTAACAATCAGTTGCGGCGGATGCGGCAGCTTTTGCGCGAGGGCGTTTTGGATTTCACTAAGCAGGAAGCGCAGGCGGGTACCGTCGCTGCCGTTTGCCACCCACAATTGCCAGCACAAGCCTTCCACACTGCCAAGCAGCACGCGATCGCGCCACATTGCCGGCAGACAGGCGTCAAGCAGTTGCCGGTAGCGTGCCGCTTGCTCGCTGCCCGCATCAAGCTGCAGTTGGCGCAAAATGTTTCTCAAATGCCGTTGCGGCTGGGTGAAATCTTTTTTCATGGCAGGCCTTGATTCTCACGCGGTGCGGACGCATATCGCGAACGTTAGGCGTGTCATCATATCAAGGTCATGTAACCACCGTTTACGGTATGATGCGCGCTGTCTTGCCGCCCGTTTGGCGCGGCGCAACCCTTTAGAAAGGATGGAACGATGCTTAACAATATCGCCGCAAAAATTTTTGGCTCCCGTAACGAACGCCTGATCAAGCAGTACCGCAAAACGGTCAGCAAAATCAATGCGTTCGAACCACAGATGCAGGCACTGGATGATGACGCGCTGAAAGCAAAAACCGTCGAATTCCGCGAGCGCCTGGGCAAGGGCGAGACGCTGGATCAGATCCTGCCCGAAGCGTTTGCCGTGGTGCGCGAAGCGAGCCAGCGTGTACTCGGCTTGCGCCATTACGACGTGCAGATGATCGGCGGTATCGTCCTGCATCAGGGCAAAATCGCGGAAATGCGCACCGGTGAAGGGAAAACACTGGTGGCAACGCTGGCGGTGTATCTGAACGCACTCTCCGGCAAAGGCGTACACGTCGTTACCGTTAACGACTACCTTGCCCGCCGCGACGGCGAGGAACTGGGCGAGCTTTACGGCTTCCTCGGCCTCTCGACTGGCATCATCATTGCCGGCATGTCGCAGGAAGACAAACAGGCGGCATACCGCAGCGATATTACCTACGGTACCAATAACGAATTCGGCTTCGACTACCTGCGCACCAACATGGCACTCTCCCCGGAAGACCGTTTGCAACGCGAGCTGAACTTCGCCATCGTGGACGAAGTGGACTCCATCCTCATCGACGAAGCGCGCACCCCGCTCATCATCTCCGGCGCGGCTGATATGGATACCGAGCTCTATCAAAAACTCAATGCCCTCGTGCCGGAACTCGAACCGCAAAAAGAAAAAGACGGCCCTGGCGATTTCAGTATTGACGAAAAAACCAAGCAGGTCGGCCTCACCGAAAGCGGCCACGACCACCTTGAAACGCTGCTGGTCGAACGCGGTATCCTCGGCGCTGACGAAAGCCTCTACGACCAGAAAAACCTCGGCATCTTCCACCACCTGAACGCCTGCCTGCGCGCACACCACCTCTATCACAAAGACGTGGACTACATTATCCGCAACGACGAAGTTGTCATCGTTGACGAATTCACCGGTCGCACCATGGAAGGCCGCCGCTGGTCGGACGGCTTGCACCAGGCAATCGAAATCAAAGAAGGCGTGCCGATCAAGCAAGAAACGCAGACGCTCGCTTCCATCACCTACCAAAACTTCTTCCGCCTCTACACCAAGCTGGCAGGCATGACCGGTACCGCTGACACCGAAGCCTTTGAATTCCAGGACATCTACGGCCTCGAAACCGTTGTCATCCCCACCAACCGCCCCATACAGCGCCAAGACTACACTGACCTCATCTACCTTAACCAAAAGGGCAAATACGACGCTATCGCCGAAGACGTGCGCGCCTGCCAAGAAAAAGGCCAGCCGGTACTGCTCGGCACCGCTTCCATCGAAACCTCCGAACTTGTCTCCGGCCTACTCAGCAAACTCGGCATTGATCACAACGTGCTGAACGCCAAACAGCACGCACGCGAAGCAGAAATCATCGCCCAAGCGGGTCGTCCCGGACAGGTAACCATCGCTACCAACATGGCCGGACGCGGTACCGACATCGTTCTCGGCGGCAGCCTGCGCGCCGAACTGAACGCACTGGGCAAAGACGCCAGCGAAGAACAAAAACAGGCGGTACGCGACGAATGGCAGGCGCGCCATGACGCCGTAGTTGCCGCCGGCGGTTTGCACGTTATCGGTGCTGAACGCCACGAATCCCGGCGTATTGATAACCAGCTGCGTGGTCGCTCCGGCCGTCAGGGTGACCCCGGTTCCAGCCGTTTCTACGTTGCCCTCGACGACAACCTCGTGCGCATCTTCGCTGGCGAACGCATGGTTTCCATGATGGCGCGTCTCGGCATGGGCGAAAACGAAGCCATCGAATCGCGTATGGTCTCCAAACAAATCGAGGGCGCACAGCGCAAAGTCGAAGCGCACAACTTCGACTCGCGCAAAAACCTGCTCGAATACGACAACGTCGCCAACGAACAGCGCAAAGTCATCTACACCCAGCGTGCCGCCATCATGGATGCCGACAGCATCGCCGACACGATTGCCAACATGCGCGTCAGCGTCATTGACAGCCTCGCCGGCCGCTACATCAGCGACGAACAGGTGCGGCAAAACTGGGATCTGGACGGCCTCGAAGCGGCCCTCCTGCAACAATTTGGCATCGGCAAAGACGTGGTGGACATCAAAGGGCACTGGCTCGAAGCCAACCCAAACATGACCGCGCAGGAAATCAAGGACGGTCTTGTCGAATTCCTGAATGCCGTGCAAGCGGACAAAGAAGCACAAGTCGGGGCGGACATCATGCGCCGCGTCGAAAAATACGTCGCCCTGCAAACCATCGATACCCAATGGAAGCAGCACCTGCAAACCATGGATATGCTGCGCCAAGCCATCTGGTTGCGTTCACGCGCACAAAAAGACCCAAAACGCGAGTATCAACGCGAATCCTTCGAGCTCTTCCAGGACCTGCTGCAAAACATCCAGTTTGAAATCGTGCGCGTCCTCGCGCACATCCAGTTCCAGCAACAAAACGCTGCTGACGAAGCCGACGCCATGCAGCAACATGCGCGTGAAGAGCACGACGCCGAACTCGCCCACGCCCATTATCAGGGTGGTCACGATGCTGACGACGCCACGCCCATCCCCAATCCAACCCCGGAACAACTGGCGCGCGTCGGTCGCAACGGCCTCTGCCCCTGCGGCTCCGGCAAACGCGTCAAAGACTGCCACGGCAAACTCGCCTGATGAGCGCGCCCATCGCTGTTGTCGCGGCTATCATCGAAAATCGCGACGGCCAACTGCTCATCGCCGAGCGCCCGCCCAACAAAAACTGGGCGGGTTACTGGGAATTTCCCGGCGGCAAGATTGAGACGGGCGAAAGCCACGAAGCCGCACTTATCCGCGAACTGCGCGAAGAACTCGGCCTCGATCTCGCGGGTGTGACATTCCATCACTACTACCACGGCATGCGCGGCGCAGAAATCAGCATTGATTTCTACCACTGCCGCCCGACCTGCGACCTTCAGCCACAAAGTCTCGAAGGACAACGCTGGCGCTGGGTGGCACGTGCCGACCTCGCCAGCTACCGCTTTCCCGAACCCAATACCGTTGTCCTGCAAAAACTGATGAGCGGCGATAACGCCTAAAAATAAAGCCCCGCAGTGCGGGGTTTTTTATTTAGCCTATCGCCAAGCGGGATAGATACTGTGCTCTTGGAGAGGCCGCCAAGCGGGACAGATACTGGGTCTTGGGGAGGCCGCCAAGCGGGATAGATACTGGGCTCTTGGAGAGGCCGCCAAGCGGGACAGATACTGGGTCTTGGGGAGGCCTCCAAGCGGGATAAATACTGGGCTCTTGGAGAGGCCGCCAAGCGGGATAGATGCTGGGTCTTGGGGAGGCCGCCAAGCGGGATAGATGCTGGGTCTTGGGGAGGCCGCCAAGCGGGACAGATACTGGGTCTTGGGGAGGCCGCTAAGCGGGACAGATACTGGGCTCTTGGAGAGGCCGCCAAGCGAGACAAATACGGGACTCTTGGAGATGCCGCCAAGCGGGATAGATACTGGGCTCTTGGAGAGGTCGCCAAGCGGGATAATTACTGGCTTCCTGACAAGGAAATTTTCAGGAGAATTGACTGGCAACACTGCGCCAGGCGGCGGGGATAGCGGCGATGATGTCGCTGGCGGTCAAGCTGTTGATGGCGCTTGTTTCCAAGGCGAGGTCGGCGGCGAGGCCGTGCAGGTAGGTGCCCAGGCAGGCGGCGGGAAAAGGCGTATAGCCCTGGGCGAGCAGGGCGGCGATGAGGCCGGCGAGGACGTCGCCGCTGCCGCCTTTGGCCATACCAGCATTGCCGGTCGGGTTGATGAGAGTGGTGCCGTCCGGCGCGCTGATGATGCTGTATTTGCCTTTGAGGACGATGACGGCGCCCATGTGCGCGGCCAGTGCTTGGGCGGCGGGGATGCGTTCGCGGTCGTGGGTGAGTGCTTTGCCATACAGGCGGGCAAATTCGCCGGGGTGCGGGGTGAGAATGCTGCGCGGCGGTAGTTGTTGCAAGGTGGAATCACGGGCGATGAGGTTGAGGGCGTCGGCATCCCAAAGAATGGCGCGGTCGTGGTAGCGCGTGTTGAGGTCGGCAATGAGGGCAGCGCTGTCGGGGTGAGTGCCGAGGCCACAGCCGACGAGCAGGGCATCGGCAGGGATGTCGTGGTCAAGGCGGGTGTTGTGATCGGGGTGTACGTCGGCATCCGTCATGGATTCGGGGACGGCGGCATGGTAGGCGCTGCAGCATGTGGCGGGCAAATGGGCGGTGAGCAGGCCGCAGCCACCACGCAGTGCGGCTTGTGCGGCCATGATGGCTGCGCCGGTCATGCCCCGGCTGGCAGCGACGATGAGCAGGCGTCCGGCATTGCCTTTGTGCGCAAAGCGCCGGCGGGGGCGGTATTGGTCACGCAGCCAGGCGGCGGTGAGCCAGCGCGCGGTGGAGGAGGTATCGGCGAGGGCGTCGCGGTCAAGGTCGATGGGGACGAGTTCCAGGGTGCCGACGTATTCTTCGTTTTCTTGCCAGAGTAGTGCGGCTTTGGGGCAGCCGAGGCAGAGGGTACGTGCGGCACGGATGATGGGAGCGGGGTTTTCGCTGTCGGCGCGCAGGCCGGAAGGCAGGTCAATGGCGACGGTTGGCACCGGAGTACGGTTCATGGCGCGGATGAGTTCGGCGTCGGCAGCAGCCAGCGGACGGTTCAGGCCGACGCCATAGAGGGCGTCAATCTGGATGCCGCGTGTGGGTGGGGTGTAAGCGGCGAGGTCATGCGTGGGGATGAGGCGCTTGAGACGGGCGGCGTTTGCGGTGTGATCGGGGCTGGTCGGGCGGCGTTGTGGGTGGTAGGCGGTGATGTGGTGGCCACGTAGTTGCAGTTGGCGGGCGATAGCGAGGCCGTCGCCGCCGTTATTGCCTGCGCCGGCAACGATGGTCCAATGGCGGTTATCAGGGTAGTGGGCGAGTAGGCGTTCGGTGCAGCGGCTGGCGGCGCGTTCCATGAGTGCTAGTGAGCTGATGTGCTGGCGTTCGCAGGTGAGGCGGTCAAGGTGGCGGATGCTCTCGGCATCGGCCAATGGGATGAGGTCAGGGGAAGTCATCGGGTATCCAGGCGTGCGGGGTGGGCGGCAGACGGTAGGCGGGCGGATAGGTAACGCCGCTGAGGTAGAGGCCCTGTGCCGGGGCGGTCATGCCGGCCTGTTTGCGGTCGCGGGCGACGAGGACGGCAGCGGGCCAATCGCCGCTTTCGCGGCCATCGCCGACGGCAAGCAAAGTGCCGACGATGTTGCGCACCATGTGGTGCAAAAAGGCGTTGCCGCTGATGTCCACCGCGATCCAGCCGTGCGTTTCGCGAATGTCGATGCGGTGGATGCAGCGCCACGGGGTTTTGGACTGGCATTCGGCGGCGCGGAAGGCGCTGAAGTCGTGTTCGCCAACGAGCGGCTGCGCGGCCTGGTGCATGAGCAGGGAGTCGAGTGGCTTTTTGTGCCAGTGGCAGCGTTGCGCCCAAAGCGCGCTCGGTTGGGCGCGGTGGCGGATGAGGTAGCGGTAATGGCGGGCGGTGGCGCTGTAACGCGCATGGAAGTCGTCAGCAACGGCGGTGATCCATTGCAGGCGGATATCGGTGGGCAGGTAGCGGTTCGTGCCGGCCAGCCAGGCGAAGGGGCTGCGTTCGGCACGGGTATCGAAATGCAGTACTTGTGCGGTGGCGTGTACGCCAGCATCGGTGCGTCCGGCGCAGGTGGTGGTGATGGTTTCGGCGGCGACTTGGCTCAGGGCACGTTCGATATGTTCCTGAATGGTGGACGCAAAAAAGGGCTGGCGTTGCCAGCCCGCGTAATGGGTGCCGTCGTATTCGACGCCGACGGCGTAGCGTGTGATCATCGTGCCCCTCAGGCTTTTTCGAGTTGTTCTAGCATGCTGCGGGCGCGGATTTTTTGCGCTTCGCTGCCGGATACCAGCACTTCATCAAGCCAGGAGCGGGCTTTTTCGGCTTTGCCCATGACGATGAAGGAGGTAGCCATGTCGAGGTTGATTTCCATCGCTTCGATATCGATGTCGGATGAAGCCGGAGCGATGGTCGTGATAACAGGGCGTACCGGTGCTGCTTGCGGTGCGGCAGCAGGTGCCGGTTGGGCGGCGGCAGCGGGTTGAGCAGCCGGTTCGTCTTGCAAGGAGAAGAAGTCGAGGGCTTCGCTCTCGGCCTTTTCGGTAGCGGCAGGGGCTGCGACAACCACGGCATCGCTGACGACGCTGTGAGTGTGTGCGACAGCCGGTTTTTCAGCAACAACCGGGGCTTCTTCTGCAACGACAGGCGCAGGTTCTTCATCACTGCCGAAGAAATCAAGGACGTTGTGATCTTCATCGACAATCTCCGGCTCGGCTGCGGCGGCAGGTGTGCTCGCGCTGCTATCGTCGGCCAGGCTGAGGCTGTTGAAAAAGTCGAGATCATCATCGCCCGTGCTGGCGCTGGCCGCAGCAGTTATTTCTTCTGCGGCGGGGGCTGCCGGTTCTTCTGCGGCGAAGCTGATGAAGTCAAAGTCATCGGTCGCCGCTTGTGCAGCGGGTTCTGCTTTGGCAGCCGCGACCGGTTCGCTGGCTGCGGGTTCTTCAGCGGCAAAGCTAACGAAGTCGAAATCGTCGCTATCATCAGTGGCAGCAGTCTGTGGCGCTGGTTCTTCTTTGGCAACCGGTTCGTCAGCAGCGAAGCTGAGGAAGTCGAGGTCATCATCTGCAGCAGCGGCAGGTTGCGATGCTGGTTCTGCCTTGACAGCCGGCTCGTCGGCGGCGAAGTTGAGGAAGTCAAAGTCGTCTGCTTCAGCGGTAGCTGGTTGTGCAGCGGGCTCGGTTTTGGCCAAGCTGGGTTTCGCAGCGGGAGCTGCGGCAGCCGGGGCTTCATCCAGACCGAAATCAGGCAAGTCAAAGTCGGTGTCGTCTGTGGTTGCGGCACTGTGACTTGTGGGAGCCGCTGCCGGTTCTTCGGCGGCAAAGGCTTCGAGGTCGCTAAAGAAATCGTGTTCTTCCTCGGCAGCCGCAGGTTGTGGTGCAGCTGCAACAGTAACGGTTTCTTCGTCGCCCGGCAATTCGAGATCTTTGAAGAAGTCGTCCGGTAGTTCTTCGGCGGAATGCGGTTCGCCGTCGTCCACGAATCTCGGGATGCCGATTTGCTCGTTCAGCTTTTCCAGTTCGGAGAGCTGGCTGTTGAGTTGTTGCAGGCCTTCCAGGTCAGCGACGGGATCATGTCCTGCCACAGGCTCGACTTTGCGACGCGGTTTGGGATCGCCCGCTTCCATATCGTGTCCAGCCTTGATGCCTTCGCGCGCTTCCATTTCCGATACCATTTGGTCGATTTCGTCTTGCGAGAATTCTTCCATGCTGTCGTCGTCGCGGCGGCGGCGATGGGTGATGAAGTAGGCAGCAGCGCCTCCCAAACCGAGCACACCCACACCGGCAGCGGCCAGGAGCGGTAGCGGCATACCGGTTGAGACTTTGTCGGTTGGCTGTTCTTCGACGACGGCAACCACGGGTTTGGATTCCATTGCCGGGATGGCAGGCGGCTCAGCCGGTTCGTTGGCAGCAGCCACTTCGACGGTTTTTTCTGCCAACGCAGGCAAGGCAGCGCCTTGTTCTTCCGGATTTTGTTCTGCAGCGGGTGCTGCCGGGCTTTCGGCAGCTTTGCCGTTGTCGGCGACCAAGGTTTCGCTGTTATCCAGGGTGAGCTGGTTGCCATCCATTTGTACGTTGTTTTCCAGAGGGGGCGCGATCTCAGCCGGGGCGTCGTTCTGTACGAGAGCGACGGGCGGGTTCTGTGCATCATTCGCGGCAATGTTGTTTTCTGCGCTGGGCGTTGCAGCAGCAATAGTCTCTTCCGCTTTGGCCGGAATATCTGCTTTAGCAATTCCTGTTTTGCCAGGGGCGCTGTCGGCTTTTTTCTCTTTTTTCGCCGGTTTGTCGTTTGCCGCGATATCGGTATTTTTCGCTGCTTTGACCGGAGCAGGCGCGGTTGCCGCACCCGGCTCTGGGATGACCAGGGTACTGCCGACCATCAGGTTGCCCATGTTGTTATGGGCAAAGGAACCCCGGTTGGCGTTATAGATGGCGCGCATCATCTGCTGGATGGATACGTCCTCGGATGGGCGTGCGGCGTTGGCAATAGAAAAGAGGGTTTCGTTATCGCGCACCGGACCGTAGGTGCTGCCAACCGCGATGCTGCCCGGTTTGACGTCAGCCGAGTAGTAGGAATAACGACCATCCTCGCTTCGCTTGCTTGGTGGCGGGGTCTGTTTTGGCCCCCCGGCCAAGACGTCATGTCCGCCCCAACCTTCGCTGTTCGGACTGGCGGCACGCAGCGGGGTCGGTTTTCTGTTTTGAGCAAGACGCTCTTTTTCTTTTGCCTTGCGGGCAGCAAGTTCTTTCGCTTCGCGCGCTTCTTTTGCCTTGGCTTTGGCAGCTTCTTTTTCCGCTGCGATACGCTCGTTACGGACAGTTTCGTCTTCAACGGACGCTACTTGCCGGTTGTTCAGGTTGGACGCGCTGAAATCGAGTTTGGATTTTGCGGGCTGTACGGCAGCAATTTGTTCCGCTTCTTGTGCGGTCTCTTTACACTTTTTGCCTTTTTTGCATTTGGTTTTTGTTGCAGGCGACGCTGCCTCACTTTTCGGTACTTCTGCCAAAGTCGGGGCGCTACCCAAGCCTGGGTTGAGCGGGTCCTGATTGAAGAAGGCGGCGTATTCGCGGGTGATAGTGCTGCCATTGCTGTTGATGGTCAGCAGAAAGTTGAGGAAGGGTTCGCGGATGCCCGTGGTGCTGGTGACGCGGATAACGTAGCCTTTGCCCGATGGTACCAGGCTGAAGCGCAGCTTCTGGTGTATGGGCAAGAGTTCGATGCCGCGCGCGCGGTATGCTGCCGCGCTGGCAAGTTGTACGGTAGCGCCTTTGGCGGTCGCGGCGTCCAGGCCGTCCACGCGGATGGTGGCGCTCATGGGCTGGCCGATGCTGGAATTGACTTGGATAGGCCCTAATCCGATGGATGCGGCGACACTGCTGCATCCCAACCCAACTGCCAATGCAACGGCATGGCGCAAACGTGCAGGCGTTTGTTTCCTGTTCATACTGTGCTCCTTCGGCCGTATGGGTACTACGGCGGTATCATAAAAACAACAATGAAATTATATGCAGCCGTAGCTTTACAAGCAAGTAATCTTTTCCACAGTTCATGGCAATTCTGTCGCAAGATAGCGACACACGGCATCACCGATAGCGGCGGTGCCGGAAGATTGTTGCCCGACTGCAACAAGATCGGCGCTGCGCACGCCGGCAGCGATGCTGTTTTCTACTGCTGCCTCAATCAGGCGGGCGTGTTTTTCGTCGTGCAGGCTGTGGCGCAAGAGCATGGCGAGCGAGAGCAGCATGGCATACGGGTTGGCGATGCCTTTCCCTGCAATATCGGGGGCAGAACCATGTACGGGCTCAAACAGGCCAACGCCGTCTTCGCGCAGGGAGGCGGATGGCAAGAGGCCGATAGAGCCGGTCAGTTGCGAGGCTTCGTCGGAAAGGATGTCGCCAAAGAGGTTGCCGGTGACGATGACGTCGAATTGTTGCGGGTTGCGTACCAGTTGCATGGCGGCGTTGTCCACAAGCAGATGCGTGAGCGTCACATCAGGGAAGTCGGCAGCAGTTTCGGTAATAATGTCGCGCCACAGTTGCGAGCTTTCCAGTACGTTCATTTTGTCAATGGAACAGAGGCGTTTTTGCCGTCCCTGAGCGGCGGTGAAGGCGACACGCGCGATGCGGCGTACTTCGCTTTCGCTGTAACGCAGGGTGTTGTAACCCTCGCGTTCGCCAGCGTCGTTTTTCCCCAGGCCGCGCGGCTGGCCGAAGTAGATGCCGCCGGTGAGTTCGCGCACGATGAGGATGTCCAGCCCGCGCACGAGTTCGGCTTTGAGCGAGGAACGCTCGACGAGGGCGTCCAGTACTCGTGCCGGACGCAGGTTGGCAAACAGCCCGAGGTCGGCACGGATGGCGAGCAGACCGGTTTCCGGGCGCTGCGGACGTGGCAGGTTGTCCCATTTCGGCCCGCCGACGCAGGCGAGCAGCACGGCATCGGCTGCGCGCGCTTTGGCGCGGGTTTCCGGCGGATACGGTTCGCCGCTGGCATCCACCGCACAGCCGCCGAGCAGGGCGGTGTCGAGGGTTACAGCCAGCCCGGCGCGTTCTTGCAGGAGGCGCAGCACTTTTTCCGCTTCCGCCATGATTTCCGGGCCGATGCCGTCACCGGGGAGTAACAAGATGTTCTTCATAATATATATCCTCAATTTTTGGCACTCTTTTAAGAAAGTAAAATGATAACAATAAACTATGGAAATAGAGCATAATTATCATGCCATATTGCAGTAGAATCTTCTCGCTGTTTAGTCCCATTGAAATCATTGTAAAATGATAATAGTTAATTCGGATAAATTGATAGAAGAAGTATGAATCCGTTTTCTCTCCCCGCATGACAACACTTCCCTAATTACATAAATTCAGGCGTAATAGACAAAACGGGTGCTTTTGATACTATTTCTTAGCAAAACAATCCGTTATAAACAGTACCTTATTATCCTTTTTTAGCCCATGACGGCACTTTAAAAGCCGTTTCACATCGCCAAATTTCCCTTCCGCAAATTGCTCGTGTTCGGGATGCCCAACGCAGGCAAATCCTCAAAGGTAAACAGCTACGACAGATGCCTTTTCAGGCTGTGGTAGGCGCTGCGCAGCTTCTTGTGCGTGTAGTGCGATCTGCCTGTTTCTGCATTCACGCTGCGTTCATTAAGGAAGGCTTCGTGCCGCGCCATCTAGCCCTGCAAAGCTGCTGTAAGACCGGCTTTGGTGTTGTCCGTGAGTGTCAGCGCAAGCGCCCGCAACTCGCATGCTGCCTCGCTTTTCGGCTTTTTTCTCAGGTAGCGGACGATGACTTTGATCTGGTGAAATTGGCACATTTGCGCCGGAATACCTGGGAAGGCTTGTAGCAGCCCGCCGCTGCGTCTATCACAGATAATGCTTTGTATTACAAGGACTTCTTCTTGCAGTATCACGACCTGTTGCCGGTAGAGAGCAACCGTCTCGTTGACTTCGAGTACCGACAGCGCCCACTTGCTGATGGTGTCATACAGCACCATGATGCCCCATTGGCGGTCAAAATAAGTGGTGTCCACGATGAGGTTAACCGCCGCCGGCGGGGTTAGTTGTTTGCGTGGCGGCTTTGGCGAGATAATGGCGGATGGTTTTGAGGCTGCATCCATGCTGCTGCGCAAGCTGCTTTGCGGTCTGCTTGTCAACGCTGTAAAGCTGTCAGAGGGTGTTGGGGTCAAGCTTGCTGCCACTGCTGAAATGCGGCGTAATGGACAAATTTTATGCTATATCTAAGATGCTTATTTTTTCATACAGGGGAATGATTATAGCCTATGCTCCCGACCTTCGTAAAAAAGTCCTGGAAACATTAAGCCGTGGATTATCGGTTCGAACTACTGC